>NZ_JBAKHV010000032.1:0-69828 GCF_036906775.1 Micromonospora sp. CPCC 205561
GATCCGACTTCGCCGACGGGCCGGGCCGGCGCGGGCCGGGCGGCCCGCGCCCCCGGTGGGGCCGGATCGCCCTGGTGGCCGGCGTGGCCGTGCTGGTGCTCGCGCTGCTCGGCGGCGCCGGCGCCTGGTTCTACGCCCGCGGCCTCGACGAGGACCTGGCCCGCACCGACCCGTTCTCGCAGATCACCGGGGGCCGGCCGGCCAAGGCCGTGGACGGGGCGCTGAACATCCTGCTCGTCGGCAGCGACTCGCGGGACCCGGACGCGCCGGTCGACAAGTCCAGCAAGTGGCGGGCCGACACGATCATCGTGATGCACATCCCGTCGGACCACCAGAAGGCCTATCTGGTCTCCATCCCCCGCGATCTCTACGTGCCGATCCCGGGGGGCGCCAACGCGGACTGCGGCTCCGGGCAGCGGGGGAAGATCAACGGCGCGTTCGCCTTCGGCGGGCTGCCGCTGGCCGTGCGGACGGTGGAGTGCTTCACCGACGTACGGCTCGACCACGTGATGGCGATCGACTTCGCCGGCTTCAAGCAGGTCACCGACGCCCTGGGCGGCGTCGACCTGAAGGTGGAGCGGACCGTCACCTCGATCCACAAGCCGTACCGGACGTTCACCAAGGGCACCAACCACATGGACGGCGCCGAGGCGCTGGACTGGATCCGGCAGCGCAAGCAGTTCCCGGACGGCGACTTCGCCCGGATGCGCCACCAGCAGGACTTCCTCCGCGCCCTGATGGACAAGGCGGCGAGCACCGGCACGCTGACCAACCCGAAGAAGCTGAACGACTTCCTCAAGTCGGTGACCGCCGCGGTCACCGTCGACGAGGGCTTCTCGCTGGTCGACATGGGGGTCCAGTTCCGCAACCTGCGCGGCGAGAACCTGACCTTCGTCACCAGCCCGCACATCGGCAGCCAGACCATCAACGGCGAGTCGGTGGTGGTCTCGGACAAGGAGAAGGCCCTGGCCATGTACAAGGCGATGTCCGCCGACACCATGACCGCATGGGTGGACGCCAACCAGAAGAAGAGCGGCACCGGAAACTGACCCGCCCCGCCGGCCGGCCCACCGTGATCGACCGCCGTCATCACGAATCTGTGGGCCGGCCGCCATTTTCCTGTGAGCCAACCGCCGACCGGCCGTATCGATCTGGACGTTCGGTCAGTTTCCCTGGGTGACGGCCAGGCGAACGGCATTTGACGCTCGGACGACCTCGCCAGGACGGGAAAGCGTCCGTACAGTGGTCCCGCCCCCTGATTACGCGAGCTGGAGCACGCATGCCGGTTCAGACCAGCCGTCGCCCTCCGGCGCTGGAGTCCCCCCGCGGCCCGGTCCGGGCCTCCGCCAACCTCCCCAAGCAGCCCACCAGGCGCGTCAAGACCGGTGCCGGGTCCGCGAAGAAGCGGACGCGGCGCAAGGACCCGCTCTGGGCCCGGCTCACCCTGGTCCTCGGCGCCGTGCTGATGGTTACCAGTGGCGTCGCCATCGTCGGCAGCAAGGCGCTGATCAGCAAGGCCACGGGCAACATCGCCCAGCGGAACCTGCTCGGCGACGCGGGCAAGTCGGACGCCGAGGGTGGCGCGAGCCTGGACGGCCCGATCGACATGCTGCTGCTCGGCGTGGACGCCCGGGAGCGGTGGGCGGCCGACGACGTCCGGGCGGACAGCATCATCGTGCTGCACATCCCCGCGACGCACGACCAGGCGTACCTGATCTCGATCCCCCGGGACACCGAGGCCCAGATCCCGGCCTTCAAGAAGAGCGGCTGGCAGGGCGGCACCGACAAGATCAATGCAGCCTTCCAGGCGGGCGCCCGCAACGGCGGCGGCTGGGAGGGCGGCGCCCAGCTGATGGCGCAGACGATCAAGAAGATGACCGGGATCAGCTTCGACGGCGCGGCGATCATCAACTTCGGCGGCTTCAAGAACGTCATCGACGCCCTCGGCTCGGTCCGGATCTGCGTCAAGCAGGAGGTCGAGTCGCTGCACATGTCGTACGTCGACGGCAAGCCGATGTGGAACGCGGACGCGAAGAAGACCGGCAAGCGGATGACGCCCGTGGTGCACAAGAAGGGTTGCCGCGAGATGGAGGGCTGGGCGGCGCTGGACTACTCCCGGCAGCGCAAGTCCCTCAAGAACGGCGACTACGACCGGCAGCAGAACCAGCAGCAGCTGATCAAGGCGATGGCCCGCAAGGCCACCGAGGACGGCACGCTGACCAACCCGTTGAAGCTGAACGACCTGATCAAGGTGGCCGGCAAGGCGTTCATCCTCGACACGGGCGGCGTACCGGTCGCGGACTTCGTCTTCACGATGCGCGGGGTCACCGGCAACGACCTCGTGATGCTGAAGACGAACGGCGGCACCTTCCACAGCGACGGCACCCGGGAGACGCTGAGCCCGCAGACGCTGGACATGTTCCACGCGGTCAAACAGGACAAGCTGGCCGAGTTCGTCTTCGCCAACCCCGAGGTCGTCTCCAGCCGCCAGTAGCGCCGCCCGGCCCGGGCAAAGTCGGCGAAGCGGCCCGGGCCGTCGCAGCCGCCCCGTAGCCTGACGTGAGAGACATTCACGTACGGGTCGCGGGGGAGGCGTCACGTCCAGATCGGCGGGCGACGAACGGGGCCGGGCCGGGGACCGCGCCCGGACCGCCCGCCCCCGCCGCGCCCGCTGGCCGCGCCTGCTGCTCGGCCTCGGACTGACCCTGGTGCTGCTGGCGGCGCTCGCCGTGATGGGCGTGCGGGCGCTGACCGACCGGTACGAACGTTCCGTGGTCCGCGAGCAACTGCTCGACCCGACCGCCCGCCGGGAGCGCACCGACGCCGACGGGCCGCTCAACTACCTGCTGGTGGGGACCGACCGGTGGCAGAGCGGCAGCGCGGCGGGCCGGCGGTCGGACACCATCCTCATCGTGCACGTTCCGGCCGGCGGGCGCGAGGCGTACCTGGTCTCCGTCCCCCGCGACCTGCTGGTCGCCATCCCCGCCGGCAACGGCTACGGCGGCGGCCAGGACAAGATCAATGCGGCGTACGAGCACGGCGGCGGCGGCCAGCAGGGCACCCGGCTGCTCTCGGCCACCCTGGCCCGGCTGACGGGCGTCCGCTTCGACGGCGCGGCACTGATCGACTTCTCCGGCTTCCGCAAGGTCATCGACCTGCTCGGCGGGGTACGCATGTGCGTGGACACCGAGGTCCGCTCGATCCACACCGACCGGGTCTTCCGCCCCGGCTGCCAGCAGATGGACGGCGGCCAGGCGCTGGACTACGTCCGCCAGCGCTACGACCTCCCGGGCGGCGACTACGACCGGCAGACGCACCAGCAGCAGCTGCTCCGGGCGGTGCTGGAACGCACCAGCGAGACGTCGCTGCGGACCGATCCCGTCCGGCTGGACCAGGTGATCCGGGCCGTCGGGGGCTCGCTGACCGTGGACACCAACGGCGTACCGCTGGAGGACCTGGTCCTCGCGCTGCGCGACCTGCCGGCGGACGCCCTGCGCGGGGTGCGGATCCCCTCCCACCCGGAGACCATCGACCAGGTGTCGTACGTGGTTCTCGACAACGGCGGCCACGGCCTCTTCGAGGCGGTACGCGGCACCCGGGTGCCGGACTGGGCGCGGGCCAACCCGGCCTGGGTCACCCGGCTGTGACGACGGGGACCGGCCCGCCGACGGGCGCCCGGGGGAGGCTCTAGGCTTGGCCCGTGTTCGGATCCCAGGTTCCCACCGTGACCGTGCCCGAGATCGGCGACGACGCCTACCTGCTCGACGTCCGGGAGGACGACGAGTGGAACGCCGGCCACGCCCCCGAGGCGCACCACCTGCCGATGATGGAGCTGCCGGCCCGGATCGCCGAGGTGCCGACCGACCGGGACGTCGCCGTCATCTGCCGCTCCGGGGGGCGCTCCGCGCAGGTCGTCACCTACCTGATGCGCAACGGCTGGGACCAGGTGCGCAACGTCGAGGGCGGGATGGGCGAGTGGGCCGCCGCCGGGCGGCCGGTGGTCGCCGAGGACGGGCGGCCGGGCCGGGTCCTCTAGGACGGACGCAATGGGCGACCCCCTGGTCTTCGCGCACCGCGGCTCCTCGTACGACCTGCCAGAGCACACCCTCGCGGCCTACCTGCGCGCCCTCGACGAGGGCGCGGACGGGCTGGAGTGCGACGTCCGGCTGACCCGGGACGGGCACCTGGTCTGCGTGCACGACCGTCGGCTCGACCGGACCAGCAACGGCCGCGGGCTGGTCAGCGCGCGCACCCTCGCCGAGCTGGAGGCGCTGGACTTCGGCTCCTGGCACCCGGGCTGCGTGCCGGCCGACGGGGACGAGGTGCTCGACGAGTCGCACACCCGGCTGCTCACCCTGGAGCGGCTGCTGGACGCGGTGCGGGCCGCCGGGCGGCCCGTACGGATGCTGATCGAGACCAAGCACCCCTGCCGCCACGGCGGGAACGTCGAGCGCCGGCTCGCCGCCCTGCTGCGCCGCCACGGCCTGGCCGAACCCGAACCGGACGATCCGGTACGGGTCACCGTCATGTCGTTCTCCCCGCTGGCCATCCGCCGGATGCGCGAACTGGCCCCCGCGCTTCCCACGGTGCTGCTGCTGGAGGTGCTGCCGCGCTGGCTGCCGCTGGGCCGGCTGCCGTTCGGCACCCGCGTCGCCGGTCCCGGTGTCGCCCTGGTGCGGGCCCGCCCGCAGCTGGTGCCCGCGCTGCGGGCGGCCGGCAACCAGGTCTACGTGTGGACCGTCAACGAGCCCGCCGACCTGGACCTCGTCCTCGCCACCGGGGTGGACGGCATCATCACCGACCGGCCGGCGCAGGCGCTGGCCCGCCTGGGACGCTGATCCGGTGGCGCTGTCGCCGCGGCCCGCCGCGCCGGCCGAGGCCTCCCCGTCCGGTGGCGGGACACCGGCCGGGCAGGGGTGTCCGGACGACGGCCGACGGGGCAGACTCGGGGCATGCCGGAGCGCCCCGACCTCTCCGCTCTCATCACCGGCCACACCGCGGTGATCGAAATGATCAATTCCGGCGACGCCGGCCTCCCCGTCCTCACCCACCTGCTCCGGGTGGCCCAGTCGGCGCTCGGCGCGGCCGGCACGGCGTTCGTCGAGTTCACGCCGCACGGTGGCCGGGTGATCGCGGCGACCGGCGCCGCCGAGTGGGCCGTCGGCCACCCCGTACCGGCCGACGACCCGGCCACCGTCTGCCTGCTCTCCGGGGCCCGCGTGCGCGAGCTCCGCACGGACGGCCTCGCCGGCAAGCTCGCCGGTGAGCTCGCCGACCGGGGCCTGCTGCGGATGGTGGTCTCCCGCGTCGAGATCGGCGGCCTGACGGTCGGCAGCCTGCACGTGCTCCACCCGGACGCGGACGCTCCCCCGGACGCCGGGCAGCACGCCGTGGTGAGCTACGTGGCCTCCTGCATCGCCCACATGTACGGAGACCAGACCGGGCTGCCCGTGCACGGCGACGGCCCGGTGGTGGCGGCGCTGGCGGACGGCCTGGCCGTGGTCGACCGCGACGGTCACGTCCGGCTCTGGAATCCGGCCGCCGCCCAGGTCACCGGCCGCTCCGCGGCCGAGGCGCTGAGCCGGCCGCTGCCCTTCCCGCTGCCGCCGCCCGGGCAGGTGCTCGACCACCGGTTGCCGGACGGCCGCTGGCTGAAGGTCACCTCCGGGGAGCTGCCGGGCCCCGGCACCCTGCGCGTGGTCACCTTCCGGGACATCACCGACCAGCAGCGCCGCGACCACGATCGCGACCTCTTCGTCGCGGTGACCAGCCACGAGCTGCGTACGCCGGTAACGGTGATCAAGGGCTACGCGGACACGCTCACCGACCACTGGGAGTCGCTGACCGAGACCGACCGGCGGCAGGCCGCCCGGGTGATCGGGCAGCGCGCCAACGAGCTGGCCAGGCTGGTCGACCGGCTGCTCTCCTCGGCGGCCGAGGCGGGGCCGGGCGACGAGCCTCCCGCCCCGTACGACCTCGGCGACGCGCTGCGCACGGCGGCGGGCGACCTCCCGGCGGAGCTGCGGCAGCGGCTCGTCCTCGACCTCCCCGCCGACCTGCCCAAGGCGCTCGGTCACCGCCCGAGCGTGGCGACCATGCTCACCGAGTTGTGCACGAACGCCGGCAAGTACTCCCCGGCGGGCTCGACCATCGAACTCAGCGCCGGGGCGGACGGGTCGACCGTCTCCTTCCGGATCGGAGACCGGGGCATCGGCATCCGTCCCGAGCACGTGGAGCGGGCCTTCGACCGGTTCTGGCAGGGCGAGTCGGGCGACCGCCGCCGCTACCCCGGGGCCGGGCTCGGCCTCTATCTCGTCCGCCGGATCGTTGAACAGCAGAATGGATGGGTATCCCTACGACCGAGGGCCGGTGGCGGTACGGTCGCAGAGGTGCGGCTGCCCCGCGGGTGACCGGCGACGGGCACGGGGCGGGAAAGGGACGGATGTGTCGACGCGAGCTGCCGAACGGGCGTGGTGCGTGGTGGTGCCCCACCACGCCGTCGGGGCGCGACTGGCGCGGCGGCGGCTGGCCGAGGAGCTGACCGACGTGGTGCCCCCGCCGCTCCTGGCCGATCTCGTCGCGGTCCTGGCCGAGCTGGTCGGCAACGCGGTCCGGCACGCGGATCCGCTGCCCGGCGGGGTGGTCCGGGTGGCCTGGCGGCTGCGTGGCTCGGCCGGTGGCCAGCAGGTGCAGCTCCGGGTGACCGACGGCGGCGCCACCGCGGGCCCCGCGATGCGGATCGCCGACGCCGACGCCGTCGACGGCCGGGGGCTGCACATCGTCTCGGGGCTGGCCGACCGCTGGGGCGTCGAGCGCGACGGCCTGGGTCAGAGCGTCTGGGCCGAGTTCGACCCGGCCGACGTCACCCGGGCGGACCTGGCCGTGGCCGGCTGACCGACCGGGAGAGGCGGGTCCTGCCCCGCCGGGCGGCGGGGGCCTCTAGGCTGTGTCGCCGTGAGCAAGCGTCGAAAGAGCCAGCGGGCCGCAGAAGCCACCCCCAAGCGGGAGAAGGTGCGCGACATCTTCGTGCCCCGACCGTTCGAGGGGCTGACGGACGAACCGGAGTGGATCGCCCTGCGGGAGCTGGTGCCCGCCGCCTCCGCGCCGCTGCGGCTCGCCCCCGCCCTGGTCGAGGAGTTCGGTGACCGGGAGGTCACCCTGGCCACCGTGCTGCCGATGGCCGCCCCGGCGATGACCAAGCCCGACGGCCGGGTCCTGATCGGGCTTCAGCGCCACATCCAGTCGGGCGACGTCTCCCGGGACCTGGCCGAGGCGCTGCTCTGCGCGCTGCGGGCCGAGCCGGGCCGGCCGGTTGCCGTGCCGCCGCTGCCCGGCCCGGGCCCCCGGTTGCAGGACGTCCTGGTCGACGGCCCGCTGGAGGTCACCATGCACGACGGCTTCGACTTCTGGCTCGACCCGGGAGCCGGCGACGACCCGAACGTGCAGGCGTCCCTGGAGCGGGCGAACGCCGCGATCTATCCCACCGTCCCGCTCGCGGCGGCCCGGGCCGCCTACTGGTGCCAGGTGCCGGAGAAGGCGCACGTGCGTTGGGTGCTGCCCGACGACGAGGACGCGGCGCTGGACGCGCTGGCCCGGCTGAGCGTGGCCGGGACGCTGGTCCTCGGCGAGCGCACCCGCTTCGCGGGCATGTTCCGCACCCACGGGCGGCTGGTGCCGGTCTGGGACCTGCCGGAGGACGTGCCGGCGGCGGACTGGGAGCAGCCGCTCGCCGACTTCGCCGGGCGGTACGCCGAGGCGCTCGCCGATCCCGCCCCGCTGGACGCCGCCGGGCGGCGTGCCCGCCACGGTCTGCTCGGCCGCCAGCTCAGCCTGCGCTGAGCCGGACGCCGCCCGCCGGGCCCCGGCGGGCGGCCCGCGCCGCCCCCGCCCCGCCGCCGGCGTCAGGACGGGATCCTTCCCCGCCCGCCCAGCGGCTCCCGGACCAGGGGGCACGACATGCAGCGCGGGCCGCCCCGGCCCGAGCCCAGCTCGGAGCCGGCGATCGGGATGACCTCGATGCCGGCGCGCTCCAACTGGGCGTTGGTCTCCGTGTTGCGCTCGTAGCCGACGCAGAGCCGGGGCGCGATGGCGAGGGTGTTGTTCCCGTCGTCCCACTGCTCGCGTTCCGCGGTGACCGGGTCCAGGCCCGTGTCGATCACCCGGAGCTGGGGCAGGTCCATCGCGTCGGCGGCGGCCCGAAGGAACGGCGCCGGGCCGTCCACCCGCGGGTCCTCGCCGTCCGCCCCGGCTATGACCGTGTAGGCCGAGAGCGTGTGGGCGATGTTCGGATACATCAGCACGGCGTCGACGTCCACCATCGTGCAGACGGTGTCGAGGTGCATGGTCGCCCGCTCCTGGGCGATCGGGACGACGAGGATGGTGTGCGCGAGCTTCGCGGCGAAGACCTGCCGGGCGAGGCGTTCCGCGCCGGCCGGGGTGGTCCGCTCGCCCACCCCCACGGCCAGCACCCCCGGCGCGAGCAGCAGCACGTCGCCGCCCTCCAGGTGCTCCAGCTCGGGGTGGTAGACGAGTTCGGTGCCGGCGAAGCGCGGGTGGTGCCGGTAGATGGCGTCGGTCAGCGTGGTCTCCCGCCGCCGCGCCGGCATCGCCAGGCTGGTCACCCCGACCCGGTCGCCCACCCAGAACGAGGAGTCCCGGGTGAACAGCAGGTTGGGCAGCGGGTCGATGACGAAGTCGTGCCGGTCCATCAGGGTGTAGACCAGGCCGCCGGGGCGTTCCCGGCTGACCCGCAGTTCCTCGTGGGCCAGCCCGGCGATGAGCACGTCGGCGAGCGCGGCGGGGTCGAGGTACGCGAGGTGCTCGGCGACCCGGGCACGCAGCGAGTGGCCGAGCCTGCGCGAGCGCAGCACCTCCTCGGTGAGTTCGGCCCGCGCGTCGGCGACGGCGAGCGTCTCGGCGAGCAGGGTCGCGAGGTAGAGCACCTCGACCCCACGCTCGCGCAGGGCGGCGGCGAAGGCGTCGTGTTCTTCCTGGGCGCGCCCGACCCAGGGGATCGCGTCGAAGAGGAGTGAGTCGTTGTTGCGGGGGGTGAGTCGGGCGAGTTCGGGGCCGGGACGGTGCAGCAGCACGGTTCCGAGCCGACCGACTTCGCTGTCCACGTAGTGGGTCACCACCGCAGCGTAGGACAGGGTTTGGCGGCATCCGATAAAACAGGGGTGGATGAATATGGCATTCATCCGCACTCACTCCGGCGTTCCAACTTGCCGACACGGGGGACTGGCGACGTAGGGTAGTGAGGACATAACTTCGAGGGACCTTTTGCCGGAGGTCGCGATGACTGTCTTTCCCGAACGTCGAGCCGTACCGTCCGCCCGGGCACTGCCGCCCGCGGCGGTACCACACCCCCGCGTGGAGTCGCCGGGGGTGCTCGCGCCCGTCCGTCCGTCCCCGTTGGAGTGGGCCCGCCGCCGCCGCGCGGAGCGGGGCGCCCGGCGGCTGGAAGCGGCCGGAGCGCGGGCGCTCGGCCGACTCGACCACCTCGGGCCCGCCTGGCACGTCATCGAGTGGCCCCGCACCGACGCCGCCGATCTCCTCGACCACGAGCGCGACGACCGCGCGGGGTTCCTGGCCATCGGGCCGAGCGGCCTCTTCGCGGTCACCATCGCCGACCACGGTCGGGCCCGGGTGCTGGTGGCCGGCGACGTGGTCCAGATCAACGGCAAGCGACCGCCCTACGTGGCCGAGGCCCGCCGCGACGCCAAGCGCGCCAGCAAGGCGCTCTCCGACGCGGTGGGGCTGTCGATCCCGGTGTCGCCGGTGCTGACCTTCGTCGGCTCCGGCGTCATCAGCGTCTACGGCCTGCCGAAGGACTGCCTCATGGCGACCCACCGCGAGCTGGACCGCCTGCTCGTCGCCGGGGGCAGCCGGATCAGCCCGGCGACCGCCGAAAAACTTTCCCGGGTCGCGCAGCACCCCGACACCTGGATGAACGGCGCGTACCGTCCGGCCGCCGACTACCGGTGGTACGAGGGCGGCCGAACGGCCGCTGACAAGCCGGCGAACCGGCGGTAACGTCACCGGCGACGCCACGCACCCGGGTGCCGGCCGGCACCCGTCGGCCGCGCCGTCGCAGACCGCCCGGTCAGGTCGCTGCCGCACCCATCGGCGGTCCGGCGGCCCCACGCGGCCGACGGCATCCGCGACGACCGGCTAGCGTGGACGGACAGTCGGTGCACATAGGAGGCGCGGTGGCCCACGTCGAACTCTCGCTCTCTGACGTGTTCGCGCCAACGGCGGGGACATCGACAGAGCAGGAGTCCGACAATGTCGGGCGGTGGTCGGCGACCGTCTCCCGCGCCGATGAGCCGTGCCTGCTGATCGACTCCGAGACGAGGGTGGTCGCCGTCTCCGCCTCCGGGTGCGAGCTGCTCTGCCTGGGCGCCCCGGAGGACGTGATCGGCCTGCCGTTGCTCGACGGCGGGCTGCGGCTGCTCGACTTCACCGCCAACCGGGGCGAGCTGACCGAGCCCGAGATCGACAAGATCCCCCCGCTGCTGGCCCTCTCCTCCGAACGCCTGGCCCGGGGGCTGCTCCGGGTGCAGGGCGCGGCGGCCGACGCGCCGGATTCGACCGTGGACGCGATCTCCACCCCGGTGCTCACCCACGGGGCGGTCACCGGGTCGCTGACGTTCTTCTCCCCCGTCTGACCAGCGCCGCGATGTGGCGTTCGCCGCACGCGGCGAAGCTGGGGCGGGCCGGCACCGAGGCCGTAGGGTGCCCTCATGCTCGATATCGCTCTGCTGCCGGGGGAGTACGCCGTGTGCCGCCTGGCCGCCGACTCCGCCCTGCCGCCCGAGCTGGCGGGCGGACTGGGCGACGGTGACGTCGTCACGGTGAGCTGGACCGCCGACGGCATCTCGCTGATCTGCCCCGCCGACCGGGCGCCCGAGCAGGCCGTCGCCGAGACCGCCTGGCGCTGCCTGCGGGTGGTCGGGCCGCTCGACACGGCCGTCAGCGGCACCCTCGCCGCGCTGGTCGACCCCCTCGCCGCCGCCCGGGTGAGCGTGGTCGCCTTCTCCACGTACGACACCGACTACCTGCTGGTCCCCGCCGTGCGGGTCCGCGAGGCGACCGCCGCGCTGGAGCGCGCCGGCCATCGCGTCCTCGGCTGATCTTCACCCGGCCGCCGGTTGCTCCTAGGATGGGCTCGGCCCCCCCGGCCGCAGTGACGCTTCCCGATGTCCCGAGGATCGGCCGTGCCGCCCCACCCTCCGCGCCACGCCTCCCCCGCCCGCCCGCCCGGCACCGAACCCGGGCGCTCCGGAGCGGGCCGGCCGTGTGCCCGCACCACCCGGCGACCGGTCCCGCCCCGGCCGGCCGTCGTCGTGCCGGCTCGGGCACCGCACGACCGGCCGCGCCGGCTGGCGGGGCTCGGGCTGCTCGCCCTCGGGCTGCTGGCCCTGGCCGGCTGCGGCACCCCGCCCGGGTTGGAACGGCCCGCCCCGACCAGCGTCCCGACCCGTGCGGCCGGGCCCCACCCGAGCGGCACGCCGAGCGCCACGCCGAGCCCGCCGCCCGCCACCGGTCTGCCCGGTGCCGGAGCGACCGGCACGGCCGACGCCGGCCTCGTCGCCACCCCCTGCCCGACCGGCCCCTCGGGGGCGCGGATCGTCGACCTGGTACGCGGCCGGGGCGGCGTGCTCCCGGCCAGCGTCCGGGTCCGGGTGAAGAACGGGCCGCTCTGCGCCGGTGAGTGGCACTACACACTGCTCGACGTGACCGGGCACGAGGCGCTCCAGGTGGTCACCCGGGGACGCCCGGGCGCCCCGCAACTGGTCACCGCCGGCACCGACGTCTGCACCGCCGAGGTGCGCGCCGCCGGCCCGCCGGGCATCCGGACGCTCGTCTGCGATGCCGGGTCGCCCGGCCTGCCGGGTGCGTAGGCTGTCGCCATGCCGGGAACACCGCCGACGCGCTTCGTCTACCTCGGGCCGGAGGGCACCTTCGCCGAGCAGGCGCTGAACACCATCCCCGTCGCCGAGCGGGGCAACCGCACGCCGGCCCGCAGCGTGCCGGAGGCGCTGGAGAGCGTACGGACCGGGGAGGCGGACGCGGCCCTGGTGCCGCTGGAGAACTCCGTCGGCGGCGCGGTCGGGGTGACCCTGGACGAACTCGCCGAGGGCGAGCCCCTGGTGATCACCCGCGAGGTGATCCTGCCGGTCGAGTTCGTGCTCGCCGCGCGGGCGGGCACGACGATCCCGAACGTGCGCAGCGTCGCCGCTCACCCGCAGGCGTCCACGCAGTGCCGGGGCTGGCTGCGCGCGCACCTGCCGGACGCGATCGTGGTCGACGTGCTCTCCAACGGCGCGGCCGCCGCGGGAGCCGCCGCCGGCGAGTACGACGCGGCGATCTGCGCCCCGATCGGGGCGGGCCGGCACCGGCTCGACGTGCTCGGCGAGAAGATCGCCGACCACCCGGACGCGGTGACCCGCTTCGCGCTGCTCTCCCGCCCCGGGCCGCCCCCGCCGCCGACGGGCGACGACGTGACCTCCCTGGCGGTGTACATCGCGCACGACCGGGTGGGCGCGCTGCTGTCGGTGCTGATGGAGCTCGCCGTCCGGGGGGTCAACATGACCCGGATCGAGTCCCGCCCCACCGGGGAGGCGCTCGGCCGGTACGTCTTCTTCCTCGACTGCACCGGGCACGTGGCGGACGTGCGGCTCGGCGAGGCGTTGCAGGGGTTGCGCCGGGTCTGCGCCGACGTGCGCTTCCTCGGCTCGTATCCC
The DNA here is from genome assembly GCF_036906775.1 of Micromonospora sp. CPCC 205561. Classification (NCBI taxonomy): domain Bacteria; kingdom Bacillati; phylum Actinomycetota; class Actinomycetes; order Micromonosporales; family Micromonosporaceae; genus Micromonospora; species Micromonospora sp. CPCC 205561. Next base: position 12,747 of record NZ_JBAKHV010000032.1, read on the forward strand.
CGGCACCGGTTCCCCGCGACGGGCAAGGGCCCGGTCCCGGCCCCGCCCGGCCTGGCGGACGCCGACTACGCCGACGCCGCCGCCTGGGTGGCCCGCCTGCGGGCCGGCGACCTCACCTGACGACACCGCCCCGCGCCGGTACCGGCGGGGCCGGTCCGGCGCGGGGCGGGTGCTGCGCTCAGCTGAGCAGGCCGCCGAGGAGGCCGCCCTGCTGCTCCTGGGTGCCGCTGCCCATGATCGGCGGCTCCTCGGAGGGCTGGACGACGACGAAGCCCTGACCGGCGAAGCTCATCGTGAACGACTCGCCGGTGCGCCGACCGAGCAGCGTGCCGAGGCCGAGCTGCTCGGCGCGGTGGTAGCCGGTCTGGAGGTTGGCCGACCAGCAGACGACCGCCTGCGGGTCGACGTAGGTGGGGGCGTCGACGTTGAGCACCACCGGGGTGCCCTTGGTGGTGATGGCGATCCGGCCGTGACCCGTGAAGACGCAGTTGAACATGCCGGACGACGACGCCATGCCGGCCCCGCCCACCATCCGGACGTCGTACTGGAGGGAGGAGTCGAAGGCCAGCACGCTGGAGCCGTTGATGGAGAGCGCGTCGCCCGGTTCCAGGTCGATGACGTGCACGTCCTTGGCCAGGTCGGCGAGGAAGACGTCACCCCGGCCGGTGACCTTCATCAGCGGGACGCCCTCGCCGGTGAGCTTCTGCTTGAGGAACTTGCCGAGCCCGCCCGAGCCGAGCGCCTGGAACTGCACCTGCCCCTGGTACGCGACCATGGACCCGACCCGGGCCATCGCCTCGCCGTTGAGTTCGATCTTCAACATCTTGGAGTTCTGCAGCCGCATGCCGGGCTGCGCGGACTCCTTCTCAAGGTTCTCCGCCGAGAACAGCTCGCTGCGCATGGAAGTGCCTCCTGAGTTCGTGGTGCCTGGACCGACGGTAGGCGAACCCCGCAACCGCCCGCCGGAGGACCCACCCGTCCCACGGGCCGGCGGCGACCGGTCAGCCCCAGCCCAGCTCGTGCAGGCGCGCGTCGTCGATGCCGAAGTGGTGGGCGATCTCGTGCACCACCGTCACCGCGACCTCGTCCACGACGTCCTCGTCGTCGTCGCAGATGTTCAGGATGGGGTTGCGGTAGATCAGGATGCGGTCCGGCAGCACCCCGGCGTAGTCCCAGCCCCGGTCGGTGAGGGCGTGCCCCTCGTAGAGGCCCAGCAGGTCCTCGCCGGGGGGCGGATCGTCCTCCACCAGGATCACGACGTTGCTCATCAGGGCGAGGAGCTCCTCGGGCACCTCGTCGAGCGCGTCGCCGACCAGCTCCTCGAAGCGCTCGCGACTCATCTCCACCGGCACCCGCCCATTCTGCCCGACGGGGCGGCGCGGGCGCGCCGGTCAGGACCGGCGGGCCGCCACGGGGAGCGGTGCTCCCCGTGGCGGCCGACGCCGGTGGACGGGACGGTCAGGAGGCGAGGCGGGCGTTCAGGCTGATCTGCGCGCCCGGGGCGAGCAGGCGGGAGATGGGGCAGTTCTCCTTGGCGGCCTCGGCGAGCTTCGCGAACTGCGCCTCGTCGATGCCCGGCACCGTGCCGACGGTCTCCAGCTCGATCCGGGTGACGCTCATTCCGGCGTCGGTCTTGTCCAGGTGCACCTTGGCGGTGGTCTCCACGGAGGTGGGCGGGGAGCCGGCCTCGGCGAGCGCCTTGGAGAACGCCATGGAGAAGCAGCCGGCGTGGGCCGCGCCGATCAGCTCCTCGGGGTTGGTCCCCTCCCCCTCCTCGAAACGGGACTTGAAGGAGTAGTTCCCCTCCAACCCGCCCTTGCCGGTGCGGACGGTGCCGGACCCCTCGGTGAGACTGCCCTGCCAACGTGCGGAAGCGGTACGGATAGGCATGCACCCGACGCTAGCCGATGGGGCACCGACCGGCGACCGTTCACGCTCCGCGTCCTCGACTGCGTACTGTGTCATGATTCGAGCCAGGCCCGCGAACGCGGAAGGGTGGCCGATGTCCCAGGATCTCCCCATTCCTCGGCAGGAACCCCGGTCCGACGGCACGACCGTCGTGGAGTGGGGCTCGGCGGAGCCGGACCGGCCGGGCCGGTTCGGGCGTACGTTCTCGGGCCTGGGCCGGGACCGCCGGCTGCCGCTGCTGCTCGCGACGCTCGGCGCGGTGGCCGCCCTCGCCTCGATGCTCGGCGAGTGGCAGGTGATGACCATCCCCAACTCCGGGCCGCAGGGCAACACGCCGCTGCGGGTGCCGGGCGGGGTGTCCGACATCGGCGGCTTCGGGGTGGGCTACCTGGTGGGGCTCTTCGCGCTGGTCTGCACCGTGGCGCTGGCGCTGCGCGGCACCGCTGCGGTACGCGCGAACGCCCGGCTCGCCGGGCTGACCCTCGCCGGGGCCCTGCTCGGGCTGCTGATCGCCACCGCGGCCTCGCTGGACGAGTCCGGCCAGCGGGTCTTCTTCTACTCCGCCGACGACGGGTTCCGGGTCGAGTACGGCCGCGGCCTGGTGACGGCGTTCGTCGCCTGCGTCCTCTTCGCGGCGGCGCTGAAGCTGGCCACGAGCGGCGCGCCGCCGACCGAGGAGGCCGCCGACGCGGGGGAGCCGGTCGGCCGGCGCCCGCGGGGCCGCCGGAACGGGGACGTGGCGGACGACGGGCTGCCCGCGCCGGCAGACCTCACCGTCGGGCCGGCCCTCCCCTTCGCCCGGCCCGACGCCCGGGACTGACCGACCGCCCGCCGCGCCGGCCGCCCCGCGGGCACGCCCGGGCGGCACGGCGACGGACCGCTCAGGGGGCCGACCAGCGGACCTCGCCGTCCACCAGCTCGTCGGTGGCCCGCAGGCCGAGCCGCTCGGCCACCCGGGTGGAGGCCCGGTGGTCGGGGTGCACGTGCGCGACGAGTGCGCTGACCCCCCGCTCCGCCAACCAGCCGACCAGTCCGGCGGCGGCCTCGCCGGCGTACCCGCGGCCCTGGTGCGGGGCCATGACGACCCAGGCCAGCTCGGCGACGGGCCGGACGCCGTCCAGCCGCACGGTGGCCTGCACGGTGCCGACCGCGTCGCCGGTCTCCCGGTGCCGGACGACCCAGTTGAGCCAGCCCTCCCGGCCGTCCGGGGACCGCCCGGCGGCCTGTCGGGCGTAACGCTCCCGCAGCTGCTCCGGGGTGGCCGGCGCACCGCCGGTGTACTCGTGCAGGGTGGCGTCGTCCAGGAGCGGGGCGAGTTCCTCGGCGTGCCCGACCCGCAGCGGCTCCAGCAGCAGTCGCTCGGTGTCGATGATCTCCGCCACCGGCCAGTCTCGATCGCCCACCCCTGCACCGTACGGTCCCGGGGGACGCCCCGGGCGGGGACCCGGGCGGACGCCCGCCGTTGGGCCGGCATTCGCCGGAACGCCATGGTCGGGGCCCGCTCCACGAGGTACGTTTGCTGCCCGCCGTCACTCAGGGTCGAGGCAACGAGGACCGCGACGGCTGGCTGCGACGGCGGCGGGCGAAGGAGGAACCATGACCCGCCCCGGCCTGCCCAAGCTGATCGCCACCGATCTCGACGGGACGCTCGTCCGCAGCGACGACACCGTCTCCGCGTACACCCACCAGGTGCTCGACCGGGTGCGGGCCGCCGGCATCCCGGTGGTCGGCGCGACCGGGCGTGGCCCCCGGCTGGCCGAGCTGACCCGCAACGACATCCGCGCCGCGGACTTCCTGGTGATGGCGGGCGGCAGCCGGGTGGTCGACCAGAGCGACCCGTCCGGGCCGGTGGTGCTGCGCGACGAGCGCCTCCCCGCCGAGGTGCTGGCCGCGGTGCTGGCGGACCTGGAGGCGGCCGTCGGTCCGCTGACGGTGATGGTCGAGGCGTCGGACGAGCAGGGCGCGCCGCTGTGGGGCGACTACCACCCGAGCTGGCCCTACCGGGACGCGTTCGAGGCGCGCACCCGGGCCGAGTGCCTCTCCTGCGACGTGATCAAGGGGTTCGTCCGGACCCCCGACCACGACATCGACGAGCTGCTCTCGGTCGCCCGGGAGATCGTCCCGCCGGAGGTCGCCACGCTCACCCAGGCCGGGCTGGGCTTCGTCGAGATCGGTCCGCCCGGGGTGGACAAGTCCACCGGGCTCACGGTGGTGGCGCAGCGGCTGGGCGTCGACCCGGCCGAGGTGCTGGTCTTCGGTGACATGCCCAACGACCTGCCGATGTTCGAGTGGGCGGGCTGGGCCCGGGTCGCCGTCTCCAACGCGCATCCCGCCGTCCGCGCCCTCGCCGACGAGGTGACCCTGCGCAACGACGACGACGGGGTGGCGGTGTACCTCGATCGGCTACTGTCCCGCTGATGGGAGAGGCACCACGGCTAGTCGCCACCGACATCGACGGCACCCTGCTCAGGGACGACCGCACGCTCAGCGCGCACACCGCCGACGTGTTGGCGCGGCTCGCCGCGCGGGGCACGCCGGTCGTGCTGGTCACCGGCCGGCCCATCCGCTGGCTGCGGATGGTGTACGAGCAGCTCGCCGAGCCGCTGCCCGCCATCTGCGCCAACGGCGCGGTGGTCTACGACCCGGTCGCCGACGAGGTGCTGCGGGCCGACCCGCTCGCCCCGCAGCTGCTCGCCGAGGTGGCGCGGCGGCTGCGCGCGGAGGTCCCCGAGATCAGTTTCGCGGTCGAGATCGTCGACAGCCGGCAGATGCGGCACGAGGCGCACTACCCGTTGCGCTGGGACGCCGACCACGACGCGATCCGGGCGGTCGAGACCCCCGAGGAGCTGCTCGCGGCACCGGCGGTGAAGCTGCTCGCCCGGGGCGCCGAGCAGGATCCGGACGCGTTCGTCGCGTTGGTCGCCGGCGCGTTGGAGGGGCTGGCCGAGGCGACCCACTCGTCGTACTCGGGGCTGGTGGAGATCTCCGCCGCCGGTGTGACCAAGGCGGCGGGGCTGGCGTGGTACTGCGCCCGGCTGGGGATCGACGCCCGGGACGTGCTCGCCTTCGGTGACATGCCCAACGACGTGCCCATGCTCGCCTGGGCGGGGCGTGGGGTGGCGGTGGCGAACGCGCACCACGCGGTCCTGGAGGTCGCCGACGAGGTGACCGCGGCGAACTCGGTGGACGGCGTGGCGGCGTACCTGGAGAAGGCCTTCGGGGTGGGGTGAGCGGCCGGCCGGGTCCCCGGCCGGCCGCGCGGTCACAGGTACTGGCCGGTGCTGTGTCCCTCGCCGCCCTGCGGCGGCTGACCCATTCCCGGGATGCCCGGCAGGATGCCCCCGCCGGGCCCGCTGGGCAGCGCCTGCCGGCCGGAGCGCATCTGCTCGAGCTGCACCCGGGCGGCCATCTGCTGGGCGACCAGGGCCGCCTGGATGCCGTGGAAGAGCCCCTCCAGCCAGCCGACGAGCTGGGCGTGCGCGATGCGCAGCTCGCCCTCGCTGGGCGCCTTCTCCTCGGTGAAGGGCAGTGAGATCCGCTCCAGCTCGTCCCGCAGCTCGGGGGCGAGCCCCTCCTTCAGCTCGACGATCGACCGCTCGTGGATCTCCCGCATCCGGTGCCGGCTGGCGTCGTCGAGCGGGGCGGCCTTGACCTCCTCCAGCAGCTGTTTGATCATGCTGCCGATCCGCATCACCTTGGCCGGCTGCTCGACCAGTCGGGTGGGGTCCTCGCCGTGGGCCTCGTCGGTCTGCACGGTGCCGACGGGCCGCCCGTCCGGGCCCACCACCACCACCGTTCCGGAGTGACCGGTGCCATCCTGGCCCGGCTCGTCGTTCTGTCCAGTGGAGTGCGTCTCGGTCATGGGGTCAATCTTTACCCAGCCGCGAACGCCCATGCGCCCGGGGACCGATCCTCCACTCGGATCCGGGGTGATCCGCGCTACGGTCGCGCCATGTCCGCCGATCCCCGCGACGTGCTCAGCCGTCCCGCTCCGCCCCCCGACCGCACGGTCTCCTACGGCGACCACCCGGACCAGGTGGCCGACCTGCGCCTCCCCGCCGGTTCGGGACCGGCCCGGCGGCTGGTCGTGGTGGTGCACGGCGGCTTCTGGCGGGCCGAGTACGACCGGCGGCACACCGACCCGCTGGCCGCCGCGCTGGCCGGGCTCGGGCATCCGGTGGCCCAGCTGGAGTACCGCCGGACGGGGCAGCCGGGCGGCGGCTGGCCGGCGACGCCGGCGGACGTGCTGACCGGCGTGGCGGAACTGCCCCGGCTGGCGACCGAGGCGCTGCCCGGCCGGGTCGCCGCGGGCGCGCCGCTGCTGGTGGGGCACTCGGCGGGGGGACACCTGGCGTTGTACGCGGCCGCGGCCGCCCCGGCGGCCGTCGGCGGCGTGCTGGCCCTGGCCCCGGTGTCGGACCTGGCGGAGGCGTACCGGCTGGACCTGGACGAGGGGGCGGTGGCCGCGCTGCTGGGCGGCGGACCCACGGCGGTCCCCGAGGCGTACGCCGCCGCCGATCCACGCTTATTGGTGCCCACTCAAACACGCACAGTAGTCATTCACGGTGCGTTGGACCGGCAGGTGCCGGTGGCGATGAGCCGCGACTTCGTCGCTGCCGATCGCGCCGCAGGGGGCGACACCCGCCTCGTTGAGCTGCCGGAATGCGAGCATTTTGGGCTCATCGATCCGGAGTCGGCGGCCTGGCCACACATCACGGCTGCTTTTCGATCATTGCTTGAAGATCGCTAAGCATTGACGCAGCGTCGCCGACCGGGTAGAACGCCGAGGGGGCGTGATCCGCCCTGCAACGCTCCCCGGAAGGAACTCGGTGTCGCAGATGAACCGCAGGCGGGCACTCCAACTGCTGGCCGCGCTCGGTACGGCCGGGCTGGCCGCCGGTTGCGGCACCGAGGACGCCGACGGCGAGGCCGCCGGCACCGGGAGCCCGATCAAGATCGGCCTGGTGGCGCCCACCAGCGGCGGCCTCAAGGCGATCGGTGACGAGATCACCAACGGCTTCCAGCTCTTCCTCGATCTCAACGAGAACATGCTCGGCGGGCACCCGACCACTCTGGTCACCGCCGACGAGGGCGAGAGCGTCAAGACCGGCAGGGCCGCCGTCGAGGGGCTGCTGAAGCAGGGGGTGCTCGCCCTCACCGGCGTGGTCGACGCGAACGTCATGTCCGCCATCCGCGACACGGTCGAGAAGGCCCGGGTGCCGCTCATCGGCTCCAACGCCTCGCCGTCCAGCCTCCAGAGCGTCGTCTACATCTGGCGGACGTCGTACGTGCTGGACGAGGCGGGCCGCGCGCTGGGCCGCTACCTGCGGGAGCAGCTGGAGCCGTCGGGGCGGCTGGCGATCATCGCGCCGGACAGCGTCGGCGCCCAGGACGTGGTGCGGGGCTTCCGGCAGGAGTTCGGCGAGTCCGACCCGCGGATCAGGGACGCGGTGACCTCCACGGGCGTCTTCACCAACCCCTCCAAGTCCGCCTACCGGGCCGACATCCGCAGCGCGCTGGACCGGAACCCGACGGCGGTGTTCTGCTTCTTCTCCGGGCCGGCGGCGGTCGAGTTCATCAAGCAGTTGCGCGCCGAGGGATTCACCGGCAAGGTCTACGCGCCCGGCTTCCTCACCGAGGGCCGGGTGCTGGAGAGCGTCAAGACCGAGGAGGCGCTGGGCATCCAGACCGCCCTCAACTACTCGGCCGACCTCAACAACACGGCCAACCGCCGCTTCGCCTCCGCGTACCGGAAGAAGCACGGCACCTCGCCGACCACCTACGCGATGGCCTCGTACGACGCCGCGCAGGTGCTCAACCAGGCGATCCGGATCGCCGGGGGCTCGCCCAGCCCGCAGCAGGTCAACCTGGCCCTCGGCAAGATCGGCCAGATCGACAGCCCGCGCGGGGTGTGGCAGTTCAACCAGCCGCGCACCCCGCAGCAGAAGTGGTACCTGCGCGAGGTCCAGCTCGACGGCCAGGTGCTGTCGAACGTCCTGGTGACCGAGCTGGCCACGCTCGGCTGAGCACCGGCAGGACACGGCGGGCCGGCCTCCCGAGCGGGAGGCCGGCCCGCTCTGTTCAGTGGCGCAGCTCGGCGATGCAGCACTTCACGCTGCCGCCGCCCTTCTTCAGCTCGGCGAGTTCGACCGGGACGGGGTGGTAGCCGGCCGCCTTCAGCTTCCCGGCCAACCGCGTCGCCTCGCTGTTCAGCACGACGTTGAGCCCGTCGCTGACCAGGTTCAGGCCGAAGGCGAGGGCGTCCTCGTCGTCGGCGACGACGGCCTCGGGGAAGAGCTGGGCGAGCACCCGCTGGCTGGCCGCGGAGAAGGCGCCCGGGTAGTAGACGACGTTCCCGTCGTCGATCGAGGCGAGCGCCACGTCCAGGTGGTAGAAGCGCGGGTCGACCAGGCGCAGCGACACCACCGGCCGGCCCAGCGCCTCCTGCGCCTCGGCGTGCGCGGGCAGCTCGGTGCGGAAGCCGTGCCCGGCGAGGACCAGCCCGCCGTGCGCCTCCGGCAGGTACGCGAAGTCGCCCTCGCCCTCGTTGGTCTCGCTCGGCGCGATGAACCGCCAGCCCCGCGACTCGTAGAACGCCCGGTGCGCGGCGGCCTCGGCGGCCCGCTGCTCGTGCTTGAAGCGGGCGCCGTAGGCCGTGCCGTCGATGACGAACGCGCCGTTCGCCGCGTAGACCATGTCGGGCAGGCCCCGCTCGGGAGTCAGCAGGTGCACCTCGTGACCGAGGCCGACGAGTGTCTCCCGCAGCTGGTCCCACTGCTTGACCGCAAGGGCGGGGTCGACCGGGGTGGCCACGTCCATCCACGGATTGATCGCGTACTCGACCGCGAAGTGCTCGGGCGAGCACATGAGATATGTCCGCTTTCGCGGGACCCGCTGCTGGTTCACGGTGACCAAGAGTAGGTACCGTGGAAGTTTGGTAACAGCCACAACCGTTGCTTCCCAGAGGCGGAACGTTGCAGATTGATGCCGTAGACCAGCGGATCATTGCGCTCCTCGTCGCGGATGCCCGCGCCTCGTACGCCGACATCGGGCAGCGGGTGTCGCTTTCCGCTCCGGCGGTCAAGCGGCGGGTGGACCGGCTGCGGGCGGCCGGCGTCATCCGGGGCTTCACGGCCGTCGTCGACCCGGCCGCCGTGGGGTGGACCACAGAGGCGTTCGTCGAGCTGTTCTGCGCCGGGCGCACCACCCCGGTACAGATCGGGGTGGCCACCCGGCGACACCCGGAGGTGGTCGGCGCGTACACCGTCTCGGGCGAGGCCGACGCGCTCGTGCACCTGCGGGCCGCCGACATCGCGCACCTGGAGGCGGCGCTGGAGCGGCTGCGGGCCGAGCCCTTCGTGACCTCGACCCGGAGCACCATCGTGCTCTCCCGCCTGGTCGAGTCACCGGGCGTCGGGCCGGCGCCCCGCTGACCGACCGGACCGGCCGGCGGGGCGGGAACGGCGCGAAGGGCGGAGCCGGGGACGGAACCGGGCGTCGGCCGGGCGCGTCGAACCGGCCATGACACGGGGAGCCCACATCGCCGCGGTCGGCACGCTGGCCGCGCTCACCCTGCTCGGCGGCAGCGCGCTGCGGACGGCGGCACCCGACCGGCCGGACCTGTCCGACCCCGCCACCCCGCCCCTGCTGGTCTCCTACCAATCCTGCGCCGACGCGCTGGCCGGGCTCCGCGCCGCCGCCAGCAGCTCCGTCGGCGCGTACGGCTTCGGTGAAGGCTGGCGCACGGGGCTCGACCTCGGCGCCGTACCCGGGGACGCCTCCTCCGCGCGGATGCCCGCCCAGCCCGCCGGCGCCGCCCCGGAGCACTCCACCACCAACGTGCACGAGCCCGGCGCCGACGAGCCGGACCTGGTGAAGACCGACGGGCGTCGGATCGTGACCGTCACCGGCGACACGCTGCGGGTGGTGGACCCGGCCAGCCGACGCGAGACCGGGCGCCTCGACCTCGCCCGGGAGCTGTCGGAGCCGACGCCGGCGGGGCTGTCGACCCTGCTGCTGCACGGCGACCGGGCGCTGGTGCTGTCCCAGGCGGGCACGGGCGGCCGGAAGCCCGCCGGCCGCAGCGCGGCGGTCGGCCACGTGCCGCGTCTCGTCCTGGTCGACCTGGCGGGCCCGCCCCGGGTGCTCGGCACCTACCGGATGGACGGCAGCCTCGTCGACGCCCGGCAGACCGGGTCCACCGCGCGGGTGGTGCTCCGCACCCGGCCCCGGCTGGTCTTCCCGCACGACGAGCGGGGCACCGTGGGCACGCGGACCGCCGCGAACCGGGCGGTGATCGCCAGGGCCGGGGTGGAGGCGTGGCTGCCGGCGTACGAGTGGACCGCCGGGTCGCAACGGCACGTCGGCCGGGTCGGCTGCGACCGGCTGAGCCGGCCGCCGGTCTGGTCCGGGACGTCGATGCTGACCGTGCTGAGCTTCGACCTGGCCGCCGACCGGCTCGGCGACGGCGACCCGGTCAGCGTCGCCGCCGACGCCACCACCGTCTACGGCACCGGGAGCAGCCTCTACCTCGCCGGGGAGCGGCCGGCGACGGGGCGGCCCGGCTCGCCTCGCGGGGACCGCTGGCGGCCGGGCGCCCAGGTCACCGAGATCCACCGGTTCGACACCGGCTCGTCCGGCCGACCCCGCTACGTGGCCGCCGGCACGGTGCCCGGCACCCTCGTCAACCAGTACGCGCTCTCGGAGTGGCAGGGGCACCTGCGGGTCGCCACCACGATCGGCGACGCCTGGGCCAGCCCTCGCTCGACGTCACGTTCCGCCGTGTACGTGCTGCGCCCCGACGGCAGGAGGCTCGTCCGGGCCGGCCACGTCGACGGCCTCGGGCCCGGCGAGCGGATCTACTCGGTGCGCTTCCTCGGCGGCTCCGCGTACGTGGTCACGTTCCGGCAGACCGACCCGCTGTACGCGCTCGACCTGACCGTCCCGACCGCGCCCCGGGTCACCGGCGAGCTGAAGATCACCGGCTACTCGGCGTACCTGCACCCGCTGCCGGACGGCCGGCTGCTCGGCGTGGGTCAGGAGGCCGACCGGCAGGGACGGACTCGGGGGCTCCAGGTCTCCCTCTTCGACGTACGCGACCCGGCCCGCCCGCTCCGGCTCGACCAGTGGCACCTGCCCCGGACGTACTCCGCGCTGGAGTACGACACGCACGCCTTCCTGCACCACCCGGAGACCGGCCTGGTCGCGCTGCCGGTAGACGACGACGTACGCCTGCTCCGGGTCTCCGGCACCGACATCGGCGAGGTCGGCACGGTGTCCCACACCGGCCGGGCGGCCCCGGTCCTCCGGTCGTTGCTGGTCGGTGACGTGCTCTGGACCGTCTCCGAGGCCGGCCTGCGGGCCACCGACCCCAGCACGGCGCGGAGCCTCGACTGGCTCCCGGTGACCTGATCCTCCCTCCCCGGCGGGTGGGGCCCGGTTTCTCGGGGTTTCCGGGCTCCACCCGCCCCCACCACGGCGGCGGGGGCGGGGGCGGCGGGTCAGAGGTACATGCCGGTGCGGTGTTCGTCCTGGTCGCGCCTGACCGGCTTGTCCCCCTCGCCGAAGAACCGCTTCCCGCCGAACTCGCCGTGCAGGCGGTCGTCGAGCTCGTCCGCGAGCCCGGTCATCACCTGTACCGCGAGCATGAGGTGGGTGGCCTGGAAGTTGCGGCCGAAGACCGGGATGGACGCCCAGACGGTGTCGTCGGCGCAGTAGAGCCGCCCGATCGGCATCCGGTTGGTCAGCTCGGAGAGCTTCACGTAGAGCCGCTCGGTCGGCTCGACCTCGGTCAGCACCGGGGAGAAGACGTCCACCAGCGGCGGGTTGTCGCGGACCCGGACGAAGACCATCGCCGAGCCGGCGCGGATGTTGATGTCGCCGTCGGAGTCGACCTGCAACCGGTCCGGCTCCGACTTCAGCATGGTCGAGACGACCGTGCGGACCTGCTCGGCGAGCGCCGCCACGTCGCTCCCCGGCGCCTGGGCGGCGGCCGCCGCCGCGAGCGCCTCGTCCAGGTCGGCCTCGACGTTGCGGTCCGGGCCGAACTCGCTGCGCGCGGTGCCCAGCGGCTCCACCGGCAGCGGCTCGCCCTCGGCGTCGTGGATCAGGTAGACGAGGAAGGCGGGGTGCGGGGCGCCGTAGACGTCGCGCAGCGTCCGGGTGAGCAGGGCCGCGAGGCGGGTCGCCTCGCTGGTGGCGCCGTCCAGCCCGAAGTGCTCGCCGGAGCCCTCCACCACGCCGGGCGGCGACCAGCCGAGCGCGATCATGTCCGCCACCGCGGCCCGGTCCAGCCGGTAGCCCTGGGGCAGGGTGGCGTTGCCGACCGCGCGGGCGGCCAGCCTGCCGTCCGCGCCGACGTCGACGCTGATCGAGTAGACCGCGTCGCCGGTGCCGGAGGCGGTCGGGTCGAGCGTCAGCTCGACGTGCGTGCCCGTGGGCAGCGCCGCCAGCCGCCCGGCCAGCGCCCGCGCGAACTCCCGCCAGGCCTGGGTGACCTTGGCCCGCAGGTCGGCCGTGCTGGGCTCGTCGAGCAGGATCGGCTCGTGGTGCGCCGGCAGGGTGCCGGGCGCGTCGCCGCTCGGCGCCGAGGGGTGGTCTGCGGTCATGATCGCCTCCGTCCGTCAAGGTCACCCTACCCACGGAACCGGGGGGACGAATCGGCCCGACCGTGATCGGACAGCCGGGTCAGGCGGGTGTTCCGCCCGGGCGTCCGGCGCCGGGTTCGACCGGCCAGGAGGCGGCCAGCGCGCTGAGCCGGGCCGCGGCGCCGGCCGGGTCCGCCCCCCGCCCGACCGCCAACCCGAGGAGGTACGCGGTGACCGGCGCGCCCGGCCGCAGCACCTGGTGCGCCACGTCCTTGGCCAGGTCGAGCACGACCGGCACCGACACCTCGGCCGGATCGAGAGCCAACTCGGCGCAGGCCGCCGTCACCCAGTCGTCCATCACCGTCATCGCGTCCACTCCTCCGCCCGGCGTACGTCCTCGTCAGTGTCGCAGTCGAACCACGGCGGCGGCCCGTCGCCGGACCACGCCACCTCGCGCACCCGCAGCCCACCCAGCAGGGCCCGGATCGGCGCCCCCGCCAGCGGCACCACGAGGCGGTCCAGGGCCGCCCGCAGCGGGGCCGGCCGCCACACGCCGCAGAGGGTCTGCCGCCGCCCGTCGTCGTCCACGTAGCAGGCGCCGTCGTGGCCGGCGTCGAGGTGGCCGAGCAGCTCCCCGACCGCCGCGCGGGTGAGCAGGGGCAGGTCGGCGGCGAGCAGCGCGACCACCGGCGTACCGGGGTCGATCAGGGCCAGCCCGGCCGCCGCGGCGGCGACGGGGCCGCCGCCCGGCGGCTCCTCCCGGGTCACCCGGACCCCGGCGGGCACCGGTCCCGGCGGGCCGACCAGGACACGCGGCGTGGCGTCCGCGACGGCGGCCAGCACCCGGTCCCGCATGGGCCGGCCGCCTACCGTCCGGGCGGGCTTGTCCACGCCCCCCATCCGCCGGGCCGCCCCGCCCGCCAGCACCACCGCCGCGTACGCGTCCATCCGGCCACGGTATCCGCGCTCCGCCTCGGGAGGCGAGGCGGAGCGAGGCCGGGCGGCATCGACGGGCGAGGTGGAGCGACGGGCGGTGACGTGCCGTCGTCCCGGAGCGCGGCGGGGCTGCGGGGGTGCAGGATGGCGGGATGGGACGGGCGACTGACCGGCGCGGCGTGCTCCGCGTCGACCTCGACGCGGCGGCCACCGGCCGCATCTCGGTACGCCGGCAGGACAGCCTGGCCGTGGAGGAGCCGCTCGAGATCCGGGTCGGCGCCGCCGGCCCCGGCCGGCGACGGCCGCTCGCCGTGACGATGCGTACGCCCGGCGACGACCTCGACCTGGCGATCGGATTCCTGCTGACCGAGGGCCTGATCCGCTACGCCGACGACGTGCGCACCGCCCAGCTCTGCGCCGGCACGGAGACGCCCAACACCTACAACGTGGTGGACGTGGTGCTGTCGCCCGGCGTGCCCGAGCCGGCCACCGATCCGGCCCGGAACTTCTACACCACCAGCTCCTGCGGGGTGTGCGGCAAGGCGAGCATCGACGCGGTGCGCACCCGATCGGTCTTCGCGGTGGCCGACGACCCGCTGGCCGTGCCGGCGGCGGTCCTGACCGCGCTGCCGGACCGGCTGCGCGCGGCGCAGCGCGGGTTCGACCGCACCGGCGGGTTGCACGCGGCGGGCCTCTTCACCGCCGGCGGCGAGCTGGTGGTGCTGCGTGAGGACGTCGGCCGGCACAACGCCGTCGACAAGGTGATCGGCTGGGCGGTCCGCGAGCGGCGGCTGCCGCTGGCCGGGCACGTCCTGCTGGTCTCCGGGCGGGCCAGCTTCGAGCTGACCCAGAAGGCGTGGATGGCGGGGGTGCCGCTGCTCGCGGCGGTCTCGGCGCCGAGCTCCCTGGCCGTGGAGCTGGCCGAGGAGGCCGGGCTGACGCTGGTGGGCTTCCTACGTGGCAACGCGATGAACGTGTATGCCCGTCCCGAGCGGGTCGTCGTCACCGGACAGCCGCGGAATCCTGTGTGATCGGACGATCACCGAAGGTGCCGAACCGGCCTATGGTTGGCGCGCACCAGAGTGCCCTTCGGACAGAGGAGAACCATCGTGCGCCGCATCAGGACCGCCATCGCACTGCTCGGCATGCCACTGTTCGTCCTGCTGGGCTCGACGCCGGCGAGCGCGGCGGCCAGCATCGACGTCACGTCCGGGACCCTGGTCGTCCGGGGCGTCGCCGTGGATCTCACCATCTCGGTGGCGTGCCCGGCCGGCAGGTCCGGCTCGTTCGAGCTGGTGCTCAGGCAGCGGTCCGGCAACAGGATCGCGTACGGGTCCGGCTGGGCGCCCGTCGGGTGCACGGGTGCTCCGCAGGAGGTGACGGGCCGGGTGTGGGCGGCGACCGAGGGCGCCGTCTTCCGTAGCGGCGAGGCGCTGGTCACGGGCAGCACCGAGCTGTGCGGCCAGGACACCTGCGAGTACGGCCAGATCGACGACACGGTCCGCGTCACCCACTGAGCCGTGTCGGGCGGCCCTGCCGGCCGCCGTCCCGGTGGTGGTGTTCAAGCGGGACTAGCCCCAGCCGAACAGCCCCAGCCGGAACGCGGCGTCCCGGGCGAGCAGGAAGCCCGCGATGCCGAGGATCCAGCCGAGCATGCTGCCGGAGGCTCGCATGATCCAGGCGTTGAGCCGGGCCAGCACCGGCTCGACCAGCCTCGGCAGGGCCACCCGGGCCACCAGCAGCAGCACCGCCGGCAGGACCATGACCAGGCAGTAGCCGGCGAGCAATCCCACCATCTGCGCCGCACCGAGCCCCGAGGTGGTCAGCAGGCCGACCGCGCCGAGGTACGGCAGCATCGTCGCCACCTCCGCGAGGGCGGCGAGCAGCGCCAGCCCCACCAGCCACCGCGCGGACGAGTCGCCGGCGGTGGCCCGGTCCCGCCAGCGCAGCACGCCGCCGCTGCGCGGACGCCGCTTGCTGTCGTAGCGGAAGCTGAGCGCGAACAGCCCGACCCCGAGGACGAGCTGCGCCCAGAGCACCGGCCGATTGTCCATCGCACCGCCGAGGACGTCGGCCAGCCGGCTGCCGCCGAGGGCGAGCAGCAGCCCGACGCCGAAGTAGAAGACGGCGATGGTGCCCAGGTAGACGAGGATCCGGCGGGCGTTGACCGGCCCGGGTGCGAGCAGCAGCCAGACCGGGATGAAGAGCGTGCCGATGCTGGTGCTGTCGACCAGGGCCAGGCCCGCGAGCGACAGCAGCAGCCCGACGCTCATGCGGGTCTTCCGGTGGGTGAGGGCACGAAACCATTCTGTGCCGAACTCGATCCCGTCGGCTCGCCCCGCGGAACGATCAACCACTACATCTTTCGACGGAGACCGCGCCCGGTGAGGCGGTGGCGGTCGCCCGAGCCGGTCGTGGGGCGAACGGATCGCGCGGCGCTGTCGAGCTGAGTCGTCTGTGACATCAGGCGGGTGCGTCTGGTTCGCTGCGGCAGCAGACGGCGGTGAATCGTCTGCGACATCAGCTCGACAGGCTCACGCCTGGGGATCCTCCGTCGGCCGGCGATCTGGTGGTCGACCTCCTCGCACCGGCAGCCCGGCGGCGTGGCCGCGCCGGTCAGCGTTCGCGCCGCCTACGCCTGCGGCGTAGCACGTCGGGCGTGCCCACCGCCGGCCAGCCGTCCAGGTCCGAGGGGGGCACGCCCCGGCGGAGCAGGTCGTCGAGGAGCAGCGCCAGCGAGTGGCCGGGATGCTCGGCGAGGGCGCGTTCCAGGGCCACCGCCGCCAGCGCCCCCTGCCCGGCCCGCCAGGCCGCGAACGCCAGCAGCGCGGCCGGCGCGGCGGTCAGCTCCGGCTCGGCCCTTCGCAGCACGTCGGTCCAGAGCGCGATGTCCGCGTCACGCCCGTCGGTGCGCGCCCAGGCGTGGTCGCGGACCGGCTCGTCGGTGAGCAGCACGCTCAGCCACGCCACCTCGTCGTCGGTGAGCGGCTGCTCCCGCCGGTGCCGGCGGAACGCGGTCCGTACGGCCGTCGCCCCGGCCGAGCGGACCGAACGTTCGCCGCGCGGGTCCGCCGCCGGTGCCTGGCCGCGCAGTTCCGCCAGCCGCCGCTCGGCACGGGCGGTGGCCGCGCGTACGGCCGAGCGGGCCGGACCCGTCACCGGGGCGACCTGCGCGACGAGGGCGGCCCGGTCGGGCAGGGCCACCTGGCCGGCGAAGACGGCCGCCACGCTGACCTCGCTGGCGCCGACGTCGTAGGGGGTGCCGTCGGGCGGGCAGCACTCCGGCTCGGTGCAGACGTACGACCAGTAGCGGCCCTCCGTCACGCGCAGGGCGTCGAGCACGGAGAGCCCGGCGGCGGTCAGCTCGGCCCGCACGGCGTCGACCGCCGGGGTGACCAGCGTCGCCGGGCCGTAGCCCAGCACCGTGGCGGTCTCGGCGTGCTGGCGGGCGACGACTCCGGCGAGATGGCCGGCGAGGTCGCACCGGTCGGCGAGGTCGGGCAGGTCGGCGCGGGCGGCGAAGGTGATCCGGCGACCCCGCATCGCCACCACCACGACGCTGTCGGCGGGATGGAAGCCGAGCAGGAAGGGCACGGCGGCGATCAGGTCGGCGGGGGAGCGGACGGCGAGCCGGGGGCGGTCGGTCGAGGCCATGACCGGCAGCCTGCGGCGCGGGGCGGGCCGTCGACCGCCCCTGTGGACGACACGCGGTTTGTCCACAGACACGGAGAGTATCGTCGCAGCTCGGGCCCGTTTTCGACCCGACATGAATCATGTCGGCGGGACCGGGTGCCGCCGGAGGGCTACCTTGCCGTCATGGATCTGGCGTACCTGCGGGCGCACCCCGAGCATCTGCCGACCTTCCTGACCCATCAGCGGATCCGGGAGACGCCGGTCGCCGGTGGGGACATCTGCGCCGCGTCCCGGCTGACGCTCGACGACGGGCACTCGATCTTCGCCAAGACCTGGCCCGGGGACGCCGCGGGACCGGTGCCCGAGGGCTTCTTCGCCGCCGAGGCGGCCGGGCTGCGCTGGCTCCGCGAGGGCGGTGCGGTCGCCGTACCGGAGGTGGTCGTGGCGCTCCCCGGGATGCTGGCGCTCGACTGGGTGGAACCGGGCGAACCGACGCCCGGGGCGGCCGAGCGGTTCGGTCGCGAGCTGGCGGCGCTGCACCGGGCCGGCGCGCCGTCCTTCGGGGCCGACTGGGCCGGTTTCGTCGGGGCGTTGCCACAGGACAACCGGCCGGACGACGGCCCCTGGTCGCGCTGGTTCGCCGAGCGTCGGCTCCTCCCCCACCTGCGCCGCTCGGTGGACGGCAGCGGGCTCACCGACGTCGAGGCCGCGCTGGTGGAGGAGGTCGTCGCGCGGATCGACGAGTTCGGCGGCGACGAGCCCCCCGCCCGAACCCACGGTGACCTCTGGCCGGGCAACGTGCTCTGGGGCGCCGACGACCGGGTGTGGCTGGTGGACCCGGCCGCGCACGGCGGGCACCGGGAGACAGACCTGGCGCAGCTCGCGCTCTTCGGCGGCGCGCCGCACCTGGACCGGATAATCGCCGCCTACGCGGAGACGTGGCCGCTGGCCGACGGCTGGCGGGAGCGGATCCCGCTGCACCAGCTCCACCTGATGCTGGTGCACACCGCCCTCTTCGGCGCGGCGTACCGGGAGGCCGTCGCCCGGACCGCCCGCGCAGTTCTGAAGAAACCTGGCGAGGCCGGGGCACGCTACCGTTGACCGGTGAACGCCGCCCCGCCGATCGAAGGCGTCCTCGCCGACCGGTACGGCCGCGTCGCCCGGGACCTACGCGTGTCTCTGACCGACAAGTGCAACCTGCGCTGCACCTACTGCATGCCCGCCGAGGGGTTGCCCTGGCTGGCGGGCCCGCAGCTGCTCTCCGACGACGAGATCGTCCGGCTGGTCGGGGTCGCGGTACGCCAGCTCGGCGTGACCGAGGTGCGCTTCACCGGCGGGGAGCCGCTGATCCGGCCCGGCCTCGTCGGGATCGTGGCCGCCGTGGCCGCGCTGGAGCCGCGCCCCCGGATCTCGCTGACCACCAACGGCATCGGGCTGGACCGGCTCGCGCCCGCGCTGCGCGCCGCCGGCCTGGACCGGGTCAACGTCTCGCTGGACACCCTGCACCCGGAGCGGTTCACTCTGCTGACCCGGCGACCGCGCCTCGCCGACGTGCTGGCCGGACTGGCCGGGGCGGCCGCCGCCGGGCTGACCCCAGTGAAGATCAACTCGGTACTGATGCGCGGCGTCAACGACGGCGAGTCGCCCGAGCTGCTCCGCTTCGCCCTCGCGCACGGCTACGAGCTGCGGTTCATCGAGCAGATGCCGCTGGACGCCCAGCACGGCTGGGACCGCGCCACCATGGTCACCGCCGACGAGATCCTGGCCCGGCTGGGCGCGGAGTTCCAGCTGACCCCCGACCCGGCGGAGCGCGGCGCGGCGCCGGCCGAGACCTGGCTGGTCGACGGCGGTCCCGCCCGGGTCGGCGTGATAGCCAGCGTCAGCCGGCCCTTCTGCGGCGACTGCGACCGCACCCGGCTGACCGCCGACGGGCAGGTCCGCGCCTGCCTCTTCGCCACCGAGGAGTCCGACCTGCGCGGCGCGCTGCGGGCCGGGGCTGACGACGACGAGCTGGCCCGGCGCTGGCGGGCGGCGATGTGGGGTAAACGGGCCGGGCACGGCATCGACGACCCGGCCTTCCTCCAGCCCGCCCGGCCGATGTCGGCGATCGGAGGTTGACCATGGCGGAACCGATGCCCCCGACGTCTGCCGGAGCGTCGGCCCCCGCGACCGCCGCCGAGTTGCCGCTGACCGTGCGCTACTTCGCCGGGGCGCGGGCCGCCGCCGGCCGGGCAGAGGAGACCGCATCCGCCGGCCGCTGTCTGGACGAAGTCGTGGTGGAGCTGA
Source organism: Micromonospora sp. CPCC 205561 (assembly GCF_036906775.1). Classification (NCBI taxonomy): domain Bacteria; kingdom Bacillati; phylum Actinomycetota; class Actinomycetes; order Micromonosporales; family Micromonosporaceae; genus Micromonospora; species Micromonospora sp. CPCC 205561. The sequence continues at coordinate 32,096 of NZ_JBAKHV010000032.1, forward strand.
CCCGCCGGCACGGTGAGCGGCTCGCCGTCGTGCTCAAGGCGGCGAGTTTCCTGGTCGACGGTCTGACCTGTCATGATCGGAAGGCGCCCCTACCGGCCGGGGCGACGATCGACGTCCTGCCGCCCTTCGCGGGAGGCTGAGGGAGGCGCACACATGTTGGCGGCACTGGCGTTCGTCGCCACCATGGCCCTGGTCACCGGCCTGATCCACCTCTACCTCTGGAAGCGCCTGGTGCGGGACACCACCGCGCCGGGCCGCTGGCGGCGGATCGGCGGGATCACCGCCCTCGTGCTCGCGCTGCTCGTACCGGCGACCATGGCGGGCACGCGGGCCGGCCTCTACTGGCTCGCCTGGCCGGGTTACCTCTGGCTCGCCGTCATGTTCTACCTGCTGGTCCTGCTCGTGGCGCTGGAAGTGCCGATGGCGGTGACGAAGCTGGTGCTGCGCCGCCGGGTAGCCGCCGCGGAGCCCGCCGCCGCCGCGCCGGAGCCCGCCATGGTCGGCGCCACCGGCACCGCCGACCCGCCGGCCGCCGACGCCGTCGCGCAGTCCGACCACGACCCGACCCGTCGGCTGCTCCTCGCGCGCGGGACGGCGATCTTCGCCGGGCTCACCGCGACCGGCCTCACCGGGTACGGCATCCGCACCGCCCTCGGCCCGCCGCGGCTCGACCGGGTGCAGATCCCGCTCGCCAAGCTCCCCCGCGGCATGGACGGCCTGCGGATCGCCACCGTCTCCGACATCCACCTCGGTCCGCTGCGCGGGCGGGCGCACACCGAGCGGATCGTCGCGGCGATCAACCGGCTGGACGCCGACCTCGTCGCGGTCGTCGGCGACCTGGTGGACGGCTCGGTCGCCGAACTGGGCGAGGCGGCCGAGCCGCTGCGCGGCCTGCGCTCCCGGCACGGCAGCTACTTCGTCACCGGCAACCACGAGTACTACTCCGGAGTCGAGGAGTGGGTCCAGGAACTGGACCGGCTCGGGCTGCGGGTGATGCAGAACGAGCGGACGGAGATCCAGGCCCGGGGCGGCGTGCTCGACCTGGCCGGGGTCAACGACGTCACCGCCGCCGGCAGCGGGCTGGCCGCCCCGGCGAACTACGCGGCGGCGCTCGGCGACCGCGACCCGAGCCGCCCGGTGGTGCTCCTCGCCCACCAGCCGGTCGCCGCGGTGGAGGCGGCGAAGTTCGGCGTCGACCTCCAGCTCTCCGGGCACACCCACGGCGGCCAGATGGTCCCCTTCAACCTGCTGGTGAAGCTCCAGCAGCCGGTGGTCTCCGGCCTCGGCGAGGTGGACGGCACCAAGGTCTACGTCACCAACGGCGCCGGTTTCTGGGGCCCACCGGTACGCGTCGGCGCCGAACCGCAGATCACCCTGGTGGAACTCCGCTCCCGTTGACCCATAGCGCCCGGCGGCGGCGTTGTCCAGCACCGGATGCTCAGGTCACGGGTGTGCGTGGCGACGGGTGGGTAAGGGGGCCGGCGTGACAGGATGCGGCGTGCCTCCGTTCAGCCCCGCACCCTCCGGCGGCCCTGCGCCGTTCGTCGCGGATCTGCACATCCACTCGAAGTACTCGCGCGCGTGCAGCCGCGACCTCACCCTGCCGAACCTCGGCTGGTGGGCCCGCCGCAAGGGCATCGGGGTGCTAGGCACCGGCGACTTCACCCACCCCGCCTGGTACGACCACCTGCGCGAGACGCTGCACCCGGCCGAGCCCGGCCTGCACCGGCTGAGCCCGGAGGCGGAGCGGGACATCGCCCGCCGGCTGCCGCCCCGGCTGGCGAGCGAGGCGGAGGCGGACCCGGTCCGGTTCATGCTCAGCGTGGAGATCTCCACGATCTACAAGCGGGACGACCGCACCCGCAAGGTGCACCACCTGATCTACCTGCCCGACCTGGACGCGGTGGCCCGCTTCAACGCCGCGCTCGGGCGGATCGGCAACCTCGGCTCGGACGGCCGGCCGATCCTCGGCCTGGACTCCCGGGACCTGCTGGAGATCACCCTGGACGCCAGCGCCGACGGTTACCTGGTGCCGGCGCACATCTGGACCCCCTGGTTCTCCGCGCTGGGCTCCAAGTCGGGCTTCGACGCGATCGCCGACTGCTACGCCGACCTCGCCGAGCACATCTTCGCGGTGGAGACCGGCCTCTCCTCCGACCCGGAGATGAACTGGCGGGTCGGCAGCCTGGACGGCTACCGGCTGGTGTCCAACTCGGACGCCCACTCGCCCCCGGCGCTGGCCCGGGAGGCCACCGTCTTCGCCACCGGGCGGGACTACTTCGCCATCCGGGACGCGCTGCGTACCGGCGACGGGCTCGCCGGGACCATCGAGTTCTTCCCCGAGGAGGGCAAGTACCACGCCGACGGGCACCGGCTCTGCGGGATCAACTGGTCGCCGGAGCAGACCCGGGCCGCCGGCGGACGCTGCCCGGAGTGCGGCAAGCCGCTGACCGTGGGCGTGCTCAGCCGGATCGAGGAGCTGGCCGACCGCGCCGCCGGCCACCGGCCCGCGTACGCCCGCGACGTCACCCACCTGGTGCCGCTGGCCGAGATCCTCGGTGAGATCAACAAGGTGGGTGCCCGGTCCAAGAAGGTCGAGGGGAAGCTCCACGAGCTGATCGCCGCGCTCGGCCCGGAGCTGGAGATCCTCACCACCACCCCGCTGGACGAGATCGACCGGGTCGGCGGGGAACTGCTCGCCGAGGGGATCGGCCGGCTGCGCCGGGGCGACGTGCGCCGGGTCCCCGGATACGACGGCGAGTACGGCGTCATCACCCTCTTCGACCCGGCCGAGCTGGGCGGCGACGCCGGCGGGGCCCAGGAGACGCTCTTCGACGTACCGGTGCCGGCGCAGCGCACCCCGGCGGAGCCGGCGCCGAAGCCGCGGGCCAGGCGCCCGGCGGCGGCCAAGGCCGAGCCGAAGCGCAAGGCCGCGCCGGCCGCGCCGCCGCCCCCGATCGCGCCGACGCCCTCGCCGCACGAACCGTTCGAGCCGATGCTCGCCGGGATGGAGGAGGTCGGCACCGGCCTGCTGGACCGCCTGGACGCCATGCAGCGGGTGGCCGCCTCCGCGCCGGGCGGTCCGCTGCTCATCGTCGCCGGCCCGGGCACCGGCAAGACCCGGACGCTGACCCACCGGATCGCCTACCTCTGCGCGGAGCTGAACGTCTTCCCGGAGCAGTGCCTGGCGATCACGTTCACCCGGCGGGCCGCCGAGGAGCTGCGGCACCGCCTCGACGGCCTGCTCGGGCCGGTCGCCGAGGACGTCACCGTCGGCACCTTCCACTCGCTGGGCCTGACCATCCTCCGGGAGAACGCCGACGCCGCCGGCCTGCCGGCGGACTTCCGGATCGCCGACGACGCCCAGCGGGCGGAGGCCCGCGCCGAGGCGGGCGACGACGAGGCCGGCTACGCGGCGCTGCTGCGCAAGCAGGACCTGGTGGACCTGGACGAGCTGCTGACCCTGCCCGTCGCGCTGCTGAGGGCCGACAGGAAGCTGGTGCGGCACTACCGGGAGCGCTGGCGCTGGATCTTCGTCGACGAGTACCAGGACGTCGACGAGGTGCAGTACGAGCTGCTGCGCCTGCTCAGCCCCGCCGACGGCAACCTCTGCGCCATCGGCGACCCGGACCAGGCCATCTACTCCTTCCGGGGCGCCGACGTCGGCTACTTCCTGCGCTTCTCGGAGGACTTCACCGACGCCCGGCTCGTCCGGCTGAACCGCAACTACCGCTCCTCCGCCCCGATCCTGGCCGCCGCCGTGCAGGCCATCGCGCCGTCGTCGCTGGTGCGCGGCCGACGGCTCGACCCGGCCCGGCTCGACCCGGAGGCCCCGCTGGTGGGTCGCTACCCGGCGGCCTCCGTCTCCGACGAGGCCGACTTCGTCGTACGCACCATCGACGAGCTGGTCGGCGGGCTCTCCCACCGGTCGCTGGACTCGGGGCGGATCGACGGCCGGTCGACCTCGCTCTCCTTCTCCGACGTCGCCGTGCTCTACCGCACCGACGCGCAGGCCGCACCGATCGTGGACGCGCTGGCCCGGGCGAACATCCCGGTGCAGAAGCGCTCGCACGACCGGCTGCGGGACCGGCCCGGCGTGGCCGCCATCGCGCGGGAGTTGCGGCACGCCGACGGGCTCGACGGCTCGCTGGCGGCGCGGGTCCGGCTGGCCGGGCAGGTGCTGGCGGAGCGCTTCGCCGTACCCACCCTGGACGGCGCCACCGCGGTCCGCCCGGAGGACGTCCGCTCGGCCGTCGACCTGCTCACCCCGCTGGCCCGGCGCTGCGGCGACGACCTGCCGCTGTTCCTGTCCCAGCTCGCCACGGGGGCGGAGGTGGACGCGCTCGACCCGCGGGCCGAGGCGGTCACCCTGCTCACCCTGCACGCCGCCAAGGGGCTGGAGTTCCCGGTGGTCTTCCTGGTCGGGGCCGAGGACGGGCTGCTCCCGCTGCGCTGGCCCGGCAGCACCCCCGACGACGACGCGGTCGCCGAGGAGCGGCGGCTCTTCTTCGTCGGGCTGACCCGGGCCCAGGACCGGCTGTACGTGACCCACGCCGCCCGCCGCAGCCGGCACGGCACGGAACGCGAGTGCGCCCCGTCGCCGTTCCTCGACGCCATCGACCCGGGCCTCTTCGAGCGCTTCGGCGAGGCAGTGCCCCGCCGCCCCCGCGACCGCCAGCTCCGCCTGATCTGACTCCGATCCCGCCAGCGCGCGTCAGGGCAGCAGGGCGGCCAGCCAGGCGCCGACGAGCAGGGCCGGGCCCAGCGGGAGCGGGGTGTCGCGGCGCACCCTGCCGGCGACCAGCAGGACGAGCACGAGCACCCCGTGGAGCAGGTGCGGCAGGAGCAGCCCGAGCGCCAGGGTCGACCCGCCGAGCCAGCCGAGCGGCAGCCCCAGGACGGCGGCGAGCTTCACGTCGCCGAAGCCCAGCCGGGAGCCCGGCAGCAGTGCCAGCAGCACGTGACCGGCGAAGCCGAGCGCGGCCCCGGCCGCCGCGTCGAGCAGCCGACCGGGGGTGCCGGCCGCCAGCGCCGCACCGCCCAGCCCCGCGACGGCCAGCAGCCCCGCGGCGCCCACCAGCGGATCGGGCAGCCGCAGGCAGGCCAGGTCGACCAGGGCGAGCACCAGCCCGACGGCCGCCAGCGCGAGGAGGACCGGCAGGACGGGATCGGCTCCCAGCGCCACCGCGAGGCCGCCGAAGACGACCGCGCCGGCGAGGGCGCCCAGGCCGGCGGGGGACCCGGTCCCCGCGACCCGGTCGACGGCCGGCGGGCGGGCGTAGCGGCGGGCGATCCGGGGCGCGGCCAGGCCGGCCAGGGCGCCGAGCGGCAGCACGCACGCCAGCAGCCCGGTCGACACGGGCCGGACGCTACCGGCGCGACGGCTCCGCTGCGGTACCCCGGGCGGGACGTCGGGGTCGCTCGGTGCTCACCACCAGGGCCACGCCCGCGACGATCACCGCGCCGCCGAGCAGCACCTGCGCGGTGACCGACTCGGCGGCGAACAACACCCCGAGCGCCACCGCGACCACCGGGTTGACGTAGGCGTACGTGGAGACAAGCGAGATGGGCGCGTGGTGCAGCAGCCAGACGTACGCGGTGAAGGCGACCAGGGAGCCGGCAACCATCAGGTACGCGAGCGCCAGCCACGACCGGGTGGTCACCGTGCCCGGGTCGAAGCCGCGCAGTTCGCCACGGCCCACCGCGAGGACGGCGAGTGCCGCCGCCCCGGCCAGCATCTCGTAGACGGTGGCGACGAACGGGTCGGCGGGCATCCGGATCCGTCCGGAGAGAAACGAGCCGACCGACCAGCAGGTGGCGGCCACCACCACGGTCAGCGCCCCGACGAGCGGTACGTCGTCCGCCCCACCCGTCGGCAGCACCAGCAGCACCAGGCCGACGAAGCCCAGGGTCACCCCCGCCAGCGTCCAGGACCGGGGACGGTCGCCCGTGAACGTACGCAGGAGCACCACCAGCAGCGGGACGGTCGCCACCAGCAACGCGGCGATCCCGGAGGGCACCGCCACCCCCTCTGGGCCGGACTCGGCGAGCACCACCAGCCCGTTGCCGCAGGCCAACAGGAGCACCCCGACCAGCGCGGCGGAGCCGAGCTGCCTCCGGTCGACGCGCAGGGCGCCCGGACCGCGCCGCAGCCGCAGCACGATCGCGAGCACCAGGCCGGCGGCGGCGAACCGGGTGGCCGCCGAGCCGAGCGGCGGCATGGACTCCACGACGATCCGGATGCCCAGATAGGTGGAGCCCCAGAGGACGTAGACCAGCAGCAGGGCGGTCCAGACCAGGGCCGGCGTGGCGGCACCCGCGCGCCCGGTGCCGAGGGCCGGCGCGCCGGGCGTACCGGCGTCGGCGGAGGGTGACGCACTCGGTGGAGGTGGGCTCATCGGTGGACACGCTACGGTGGCGTGGGCGTCGGTGTCCCTCGTTGGTGGCCGGCCTCTCACCACTCACGCGGGAGGCGTGCATGGCGGACTACGGACCAGCGGGCGGCGGGCACCCGGGACCGTGGCACGGGCGGCATCCCGACGAGCCGTACGACCCGCGCGCGGGTTCCACCGGGCGGGGCGCCTGGGAGGAGCCCCCACCGCCGGCGCACCACGGACCGCCGTACGCCTCCTGGGCCGACGGCACCGCCTCCCCGTACGCGGACGGTCCCGCTCCGACGCCCGGACGCCGGCGCGGTCGGGGGCCGGTCGTCGCGGTGCTGGCCACCGTGGCGGTGCTGCTCCTCGTCGGTGCGGCGGCGGTGTTCCACCTGCTCGGCCAGGACGAGGGGACGCCGGTCGCTACGCCGAGCGGTTCGTCGTCGCCGACGGCCGGGACGGGCACGCCGGGCGCACCGGCGAGCGCGGCGGCGCCGGCACCGAGCGCACCCGCGCCGGAGTCCTCCGCCGACCCGCGCTTCGTCCGGGCCGGCCAGTGCGTCCGCAACGTCGGCCCGGTGGACGGCAAGCCCAAGCTGCTGATCAGCGCCTGCGCCCCGCAGACCTACGAGGTGCTGCGCCGCATCGACGAGGCGACCAGCGGCGAGAAGGACGCCGCCGCTAAGTGCGCCGGGGTGGACGGATACACCAACTGGTACTTCTTCGACAGCGAGCTGGACACCCTCGACTTCGTGCTCTGCCTTAAGCAGCGCTGAGCCACCGCACCCCTGGGGAAGAGATGACGACCTACGGATCACCCGGACAGCCCGACGACCCCCACCGGCGCCCGCCGGGCACCCCGCCGCCCATCGACCCCACGCTGCCGGAGTGGGGGCAGCCGCAGTCGGCCGGCTCGGAACCGCCGGCCGCCCCGCAGTGGGGCCAGCCGCAGTGGGGCCAGCCGCAGCCGGAACAGCCGCAGTGGGGCCAACCTCAGCCCGGCCAGCCGCAGTGGGGGCAGCCCGGGGGCGAGCCGGCCGCTGCGCACTGGGGCCAGCCGGACCCGGCCGCCGAGCCGCCGATGTGGAACCAGCCCGGGCCGTCCTCGGGGTCGGGCTATCCGCCCCCCAGCTCCGGGTCGGGCTATCCGCCGCCGCCCAGCTCCGGCGCCGGCTATCCGCCGCCGGGGGAGCAGGGGGGCTACCCGCCCGCCGGGCCGTACCCACCGGCCGGGCCGGCACCCGCGTCGGCGCCCGGCAACCAGTGGGGCGCCCCGCCGCCGGCCCCCGGCGGCTACGGAATGCCGCCCGGCGCGCCGCCGGCCAGCCGGAGCGGCGGCAGGGTGGCCCTGATCATCGGCCTGGTGGCGGTGCTCCTGCTCTGCCCGTGCCTCGGCTTCGCGGGCTGGGCGTTCTGGCAGGCCGGTGACGACGACCCGGTCGCGGCCCCCACCACGAGCGCTTCCGCCGGCCCGACGGGCCCGCCCACGAGCGAGCCGACGGCCGAGCCCAGCGCGGCGCCGACCTCGGCCAGGCCGAGCCCCACCAGGAGCCGCGAGGAGTTCGCCAAGGGCGACTGCGTGGTCAACGACGGCACGGCCAGCGACGCCGACCTGCGGAAGGTGCCCTGCGGCCCGAACACGTACGAGGTGCTGCTGCGGATCCCCGGCACCACGGACGGCGACCGCTGCGAGTCGCGGGCACCGGGCGCGACCGCCAACTACGTGCACAACAACTCGCTGGACTTCCTGGACTACGTGCTCTGCCTCAAGAAGCGCTGATTGCCAAAACTAGGGCTGTCTAGCGTCCATGCTAGACAGCCCTAGTTTTGTGTCGACGCGCTCCCGGCCCGACACGCCGGTTGCCCCGTCTACGGATGTCTAGTCGCGCGGCTAGACGGGCCGATACTGTGCGATGCGTGGATCCGGTCCGCAACCCGTACGCGCCGGGCGCCGGCCAGCGCCCGCCCGAGCTCGCCGGCCGGGGGCGCGAGCTGGACGTCTTCGACGTCGTGCTGGAGCGCATCGCGCGGGGCCGGCCGGAACGCAGCCTGATGCTCACCGGCCTGCGTGGGGTCGGCAAGACCGTGCTGCTGAACACCCTCCGGTCCCAGGCGATCAACCACCTCTGGGGCAGCGGGAAGATCGAGGCCCGGCCCGACCAGTCGCTGCGCCGCCCGGTCGCCGCCGCGCTGCACATGGCCGTCCGGGAGCTGGCGCCCCGGCACCGCGCGCCCGACCGGATCGACGCCTTCCTCGGCGTGCTCAAGGCGTTCGCCCAGCGGACCGCGCCGACCGGCCGCGGCACCACCGCCCCGAAGCTGCGCGACCGGTGGCAGCCCGGCATCGACGTGCCCGCCGCCAGCGGCCGCGCCGACTCCGGCGACATCGAGATCGACCTGGTCGAGCTGCTCACCGACGCCGCCGCGGTGGCCGCCGACGTCGGCACCGGCATCGCGATCTTCATCGACGAGATGCAGGACCTCGGCCCGGAGGACGTCTCCGCGCTCTGCGCCGCCTGCCACGAGCTGTCCCAGCTCGGCGCGCCGCTGATCGTGGTCGGCGCCGGGCTGCCGCACCTGCCGGCCGTGCTCAGCGCGGCCAAGTCGTACTCCGAACGGCTCTTCCGCTACCAGCGCATCGACCGGCTCGACCGGATCGCCGCCGACCAGGCGCTCTGCGCGCCGGCCGAGCGCGAGGAGGTGGAGTACGAACAGAAGGCGCTCGACCTGCTCTACGAGAAGTCCGGTGGCTATCCCTACTTCGTGCAGGCGTACGGCAAGGCGACCTGGGACCACGCGCCCCGCTCGCCGATCAGCGCCGCCGACGTACGGGTCGCCGCCCCGGAGGCCGAGGCCGAGCTGGCGGTCGGCTTCTTCGGTTCCCGGTTCGAGCGGGCCACCCCGGCGGAACGCGAGTACATGCGGGCCATGGCCACGCTCTCCCTGGTGGAGGGGGAGGTCGACGGCGGGGGCCGCGACGACATGGACGCCGCCGTGCCGACGGCGGAGATCGCCCGTGCCCTGGGCCGCAAGCCGGCCAGCCTCTCCCCGGCCCGGGACGCGCTGATCAAGAAGGGCCTCATCTACTCGGGCGAGCGCGGCACGGTGGCGTTCACCGTCCCGCACTTCGGCCGCTACCTGCGCACCCAACCGGCCTGACCGGGAGTCAGACCTTCGACCAGGGCGGCGGGAAGAGCACCTCGCCGCGCGGCGGCGGCCCCTCGCCGCTGACGGTCGGCGGGAGCGCCAGAGCCTGCCAGGGGTCGCCGAGACCGGACCAGGGGCTGGTCAGCCCCAACCGGTCGGCCCGGCCGAACCCGAACCGGTGGTAGTAGGCCGGGGCGCCGAGCACCACCACCAGCCGCTCGTCCAGCTCGGTGGCGGCGTCGAGGGCGGCCTGCACCACGGCCGCGCCGAGGCCGATCCGCTGTCGGTGCGGGGCGACCGCCACCGGCCCGAGGGCCAGCGCCGGCGCGGTGTGCTCGTCGGACCTGACCCGCACCCGGGTGAGCAGGGCGTAGCCGACGACCTCGCCGCCGTACTCGGCGACCATCGCCAGCTCCGGCAGCCAGGCGTCGCTCTCGCGCAGCTCCTCGACCAGCGCCACCTCGGGCGGCGTGGCCACGTCGGGGCGGGCGAAGGCGGCGGCCAGCACCCGCCGGACCGCACCGGCGTCGGCCGGATTCTCGGGGCGCAGCCGCAGCGTCGTCACGCGGGGCACGTTACCCGTCACCGAGGGTCCATCAGCGACGGTCGCTCGGATCGGCGTGGCGTGACGTCCACGCCGGCCGATCCGGATCGGCGGTTGCGGGGGTAACGGGCTCGGTGACGGGGTATGACTTGTCCATGAAACCCGTACGCTCCCTCGCCCGCGCCATGCTGAGCGGCATCTTCGTGGCCAGCGGGTTCCGCAACTTCCAGCACCCCGAGCGGCTGGCCGCGACCGCGAAGCCCGTGACGGACCGGGTGACCCCGCTGCTGGAGAAGGCCGACCCCCGCATCCCCACGGACACGGAGACGCTGATCCGGATCAACTCGGCAGTGCAGGTCGGCGCCGGGCTGATGCTCGCCACCGGCCGGTTCCCCCGACCGGCGGCGCTGGTGCTCGCCGGCACGCTGATCCCGGTCACCCTGGCCGGGCATCCCTTCTGGAACAAGGACGACCCGGCGGCGCGCCAGAACGACCAGACCCAGTTCCTGAAGAACCTCGGCCTCCTCGGCGGGCTGCTGCTCGCCGCCGCGGACACCGGCGGCAGGCCGAGCCTGCGGTGGCGGACCGGTCACCGGGTGGGCCAGTCCCGACGTTCCGTGCAGCGAGCCGTCCGTACCGCCCGCAGAGAGGCCCGAATCGCCGTACGATCAGCAGCAACGGCTCGGCGACTTCCCGGCTGACCTGCGTCGATACCTCCCCTCCGCCGGCCCGCACCCCGTCAACGCCGCGAATCACCTGAACCACTCGGTAGGCGTTAACGCGGTGGAAACGTCAAAAACTTGTGTGGGATCGGACACGGTCGCATAACGCGGGAGGCATTAACGTGAGGCGCCGTTCTAGGCTCCGTGCAGGACCTGGACGGGTAGGACGACCTTGGTACGGGGGTGGCCACGCCATGCCGGCGACCGTCGGAAGACGGGTGGACCGCCTCGCCCCAGTCCGTCGCGTGACGCGTGGGATCGATCGTAGGACAGTCGTACGGACCGGCATCGTGGCCGCCGTCGCCTATGCCGCATGGCTTGCCATCGGCGCTTTCGGGCGGCCGTACAACTTCTTCGACATGAAGATCTATCACGGCGCGGTGGTGTGGTGGGCGAGCGGTCACGAGCTCTACGAGTTCATCGCACCCGGCACCACCCTGGGCTTCACCTACCCGCCGTTCGGCGGGCTGGTGATGCTCCCCATGGCGCACCTGCCGGTCGAGCTGGCCGGGCTGGTCAACGCGCTGGCCAGCGTCGCCGCGCTGGCCGTCGTGCTGGCCGGGCTGCTCCGCCCGATCGTCGACCGGCTCGGCTGGCCGCTCTGGTTCACCGTGGCCCTCGCGACGCCGCTGGCGGTCGCCGTCGAGCCGGCCCGGGAGACCCTCGGCTACGGCCAGGTGAACCTGCTCCTCTTCGCCCTGATCATGGCCGACCTGATCGGCCTGCGCTGGCGGTCCCGCCGAGGCACCCACGTCGCCCGCACCGACGGCCCGCTGCTGCGCTTCGTCTACAGCGGCGCCTGGGCGGGCGTGGGGATCGGCCTGGCCACCGCGGTGAAGCTCACCCCGGCGCTGTTCATCGCCTACCTGATGATCACGAGGCAGTGGCGCGCCGCGGCCACCGCCGTGGGCACGGTGATCGCGGTGACCGTCGGGTCCTTCGGGATCGTCGGCACCGAGTCGCGCGCCTACTTCGGCGGGGTGCTCTGGCAGACCGAGCGGGTGGGCGCCGCCGACATGACGCCCAACCAGTCGCTGGCCGGGCTGCTGGCCCGGCTCTACGACTCGATCGAGACGCCCGGCCTGCTCTGGCTCTCGTTCTCGGTGCTGATGCTGGCGCTCGGCCTCTCCCGGGCCGTCAACGCGCGCGCCGACGGCGACGAGCTGACCGCGTTCACCCTGGTCGGGCTCACCGCCAACGTGATCAGCCCGATCTCCTGGACGCACCACCTGGTGTGGGTGATCCCGGCGATCATCGTGCTGGCCGACGCCGCGGTACGCCGCCGCGACGCCAGCCGCGGGCTGGTGCAGCGGAGCGGCCAGGGCGCGTACGGCGGGCCGCCGGGGGTGGCCGGGCTGCGCCCCCCGATCTGGTACCCGACGCTGACCGGGCTCCGGCACGGCGCCGCCGCCATCGGCCTGTACCTGCTCTTCCTGATCTCGCCCATCTGGCCGTACGAGCACCAGCTCCCCGAGGTGTCGCACTACCAGGACGGCCTCTTCGGCGCCCTGATGGAGAACTCGCTGGCGCTGGCCCTGATCCTGCTGGTCGCCGCGCTGCCCTGGCGCCCCGGCGCCGAGCCGGCCTTCTACGCCGACCGGCTGGGCCGGCAGGGCGCGCAGGGCGTGCGCCGCTGAGGGGTGGAACGCCCCGTCAGGGGCAGTTCACCCACTCCTCGGTGCCGTCGTCGAAGACCTGCCGCTTCCAGATCGGCAGCCGCGCCTTCACCTCGTCGACCAGCCGGGCACAGGCCGCGAACGCGGCGGCCCGGTGCGCGGTGCTGACGGCCGCCACCAGGGCCGCGTCGCCGATGGCGAGCGGGCCCACCCGGTGCGACACCGCGACCGCGTACACGTCCGGGTCGGCGGCGATCTCGGCCGCGACCTCGCGCAGCACCCGCTCGGCGCTGGGGTGGCCCTCGTACTCCAGGCTGGCCACCGCGCGGCCGTGGTCGTGGTCGCGGACGACGCCCTGGAACGAGACCACCGCGCCGGCCCGGCTGTCCGCCACCGCCGCCTCGTGCGCGGCGAGGTCGAGCGGCCGGTCGGTGACCTCGCCGAACGTCGTGGTCGGCGCGGTCACCACGCACGCTCCCCGGGCAGCAGCGGCAGCGGCACGATCGGCACCCGGTCGCCCGGCTCGCCGGAGGTGCCGGGGCGGATGACGGCGAACCCGTCGGCGCCGGCGAGGCCGCGCAGCATCGCCGAGCCGACGTGCCGGACCGGGTGCGCGGTGCCGGCCACCCGGTCCAGCCGGACCAGCGCCAGATGGGTGTACGCCCCCCGGCCGCGCACCGGCTCGGCGAGCGTGGCGTGCGGCAGCGTCGGCATCGGGCGACCCGCCAGGCCGGCCAGCAGCGGGGCCACCAGCGACACCAGGGCGACGATCGCGGACTGCGGGTTGCCGGGCAGCCCGGCCACGAACCGGACCCGGCCGTCGGCGTCGGCGAGCCGGGCCAGCAACATCGGGAAGCCGGGCCGCACCGCCACCGTGTTGACCACGTAGTCGGCGCCGAGCGCCTCCAGCGTGGGGTGCAGGTGGTCGACCGGCCCGTGCATCGTGCCGCCGGTGGTGCACACCAGGTCGGCGGTGGTCAGCGCCGCGCGCAGGGCGGCCACGTGCGCGGGCAGCGTGTCCGCCACCGGCCCGACCACGTCCGAGGGGCGGACCAGGCAGCCGTACCGGCGCAGCCAGGCCGGGACCGCCGGCCCGAGCGCGTCGCGCACCCGGCCGGCGCCGGGCGGCCCGGCGGTCAGCAGCTCGTCGCCGAAGACCAGCAGCGCCGCGCGGGCCTGCCGCCGCACCCGCAGGGTGTCGTGACCGCAGGAGGCGGCCAGCCCGATCAGCGCCGGGTCGACCGGCGTCCCGGCGGGGACCAGCTCCTCCCCGGCGTACGCCTCCTCGCCCGGTTCGCGCCACTCCGGCGCCGGACGGGGCGTGCCGTCGACCAGCCCCTCCGGCGTACGCCGGGACTCCTCCACCCGCAGCACGGCGCTCGTGCCCTGCGGCACCATCGCGCCGGTGGCGATCTCGACGGTCGTACCGTCGTCGGTCAGCGGCGCCGGGGTGCTGCCCGCGAGCGCCCGCCCGACCGGCCGCCACGGCCCGGCGCCGCGCACGGCCCAGCCGTCGACGCTGGAGGTGGGGAAGGCCGGCAGGTCCGTACGCGTGGTCAGTGGCTCGGCGAGGGTGTGTCCGTCGATCTCGGCGAGCGGTCGGCTGACGGCCGGGAGCGCAGCGGCCAGACCGACGGCGTACACCCGGGAGCGGGCCTCCTCCCAGCCGGCCGGCGGGGGCGCGGCGACCGGCTCGGCCGGTGCGGTTTCCGTGCTCACCCCGCCGAGCCTAGTGCCTGCCGCAGACCCGTCGCTTTGCCAGAAGTGCCTTGTCCCGTGCTCCGGGTCACCCTCGCGGGCGACGGCGTCCCGTGCTCCGGTTCGCCGGGCGCCGGACCGTCGTGCCGAGGGCCGGACCGTTCTACCGGGTCGACGCCGCCGGGACCGTCAGTGGTCGCCGCCGCGGAGCTGGTCGACGGCGTGGGCGAGGATCGGCCCGAGCACGGCGAGGCCGTCGCGGGCCCCGCCGGTCGATCCGGGCAGGTTGACCACCAGCATCCGGCCGACCACGCCCGCGAGCCCCCGCGAGAGCGCGGCGGCGGGGACCCTGTCCCGGCTGTGCGCCCGGATCGCCTCGGCGATGCCCGGAACCTCGTGGTCGAGCAGCGCGCGGGTCACCTCGGGGGTGCGGTCGGAGGGGTTGATCCCCGTCCCGCCGCTGGTCAGCACGACGTCGACCCCGTCGGCCAGGGCGGACCGCAGCGCCTCGCCCACCGGCTCCCCGTCGGGCACCACCACCGGCCCGTCCACCTCACAGCCGAGGTCGCGCAGGCCGGCCACGAGCAGCGGCCCGCTGGTGTCCGCGTACACCCCCGCCGCCGCCCGGTTGGACGCCACGACCACCCGCGCCCGGATCACGGCCGTTCCTGTGGGCGGACCCACAGGCCGGTCTTGCCGCCCTCCTTGCGCAGCACGCGGACCGCGTCCACGCTGGCCGCCGGGTCGACCGCCTTGACCATGTCCACCAGCGCCAGCCCCGCGACGGCCACGGCGGTCAGCGCCTCCATCTCCACGCCGGTGCGGTCCGCGGTCCGCGCGGTGGCGGTGATCTCGACGGCGTCGTCGGTGACGGTCAGGTCGACCGTGACGCCGTGCAGCGCGATGGGGTGGCAGAGCGGGATCAGGTCGGGGGTGCGCTTCGCGCCCATGATGCCGGCGAGCCGGCCGACGGCCAGCGCGTCGCCCTTGGGCAGCCCGTCGCGGCGCAGCAGCTCGACCACCTCCGGCGTGGTGCGGAGCCGGCCCGCGGCGACGGCCAGGCGGCCGGTCACCGCCTTGGCGGAGACATCGACCATGCGGGCCGCGCCCGCCGCGTCGACGTGGGTGAGCTGCACGGGATCCGTCACGCTCGCGAGCCTATCTTTCCGGCCCAGGAAAGGAACCCCGGCGCGGTGCCCCGCGGCCCTCGCGCCGACCGCCCTCCCGCGCCCGCGCGGAGCCGACATCGGTCGCGCCAACACGGCGCGACCGCGAATTGCCCGTAGGAACGAACGGTTCCGAGTCGCCGCCCGACGACCCGATTCACCGCCCGCCACCACGGACCCGGTCGGTCGCCGGCGCCGTCATCGCGTCGGCGGCCGACGGCCGGCGGGGAACGTATCCGGGAGTCCATTGACCGCACCGCCACGGACGGCGATCATCGCCATCGTCGGAATTTCCCGCGTCGCCGGAGACCGGGCCGGGCAAGCTGCGGACGGCAAGTTGCCCGGCCCGGCCGCCGCGTCCTGGTGGCGAAGGCCTTTCGGCCGCTGCAAAGTGCAGCCCTGTCCGATACCGACGGAGCCGCCACCGGTTCATTATCTAGCGTTAACCGGGAGTCGATAGGGAAACAGCACTCCGTTCCCGGTCAAGAACGGAAAGTCACGCCGCGGAGCGCAGTTCTCATCCATTGCCCATAGTCACATATATCCCTCCATAATTGGCCGAACCGCACTTAGGCTGTCGGCGTCGCGGAACACCAGCCGCGCACCGGTCGAGCCGAATGTGGGAGGGCAGCGCGATGTCGGCACACGAGTGGCAGTAATGATTGTGGTCGGCGAGTGACCGTAGGTAGCCTTGGCATCCGTCCATCGAGGGCGGGCGGCAGTCGGGGGTGCGGTGACACGACCGGGGGCGAGCAAGACAGAGGCCGAGCAGCGCCTGGCGCTGCATGTCGGCCTCGTCTGCGTCGTGGCGGTCGCCGCGGCGGTCGCGTCCGTACGCGGGCTGCTGCGCCTGGACCTCTCCGGCCAGGATCTCGCGGCCTCCCTCGCCCTGATCCTCATGGCCGCCCTCGGCGTGACGATCAAGTGGCGGATCCGGATCCGGGCGACCGTGCACGCCATCTCCTGGAGCGAGACGGCGGTCATCCTCAGCCTGGCGGTCGCGCCGACGTCCCTGGTCATCCTGACCACCGGGATCGGCGTGACGATCGCCCTGCTGCTGATCAAGCTGCCGCGACTCAAGGCCGCCTTCGGAATCGCGAAGAGCATGCTGCTGGCGGCCGGCGCCGGGGCGACCCTGCACGCCCTCGGCTGGTCGCCGACGCTCACCGGCCTGGGGCGCACCATCGGCCTGATCGGGGTCGCCTACCTCGTCACCGTGGTCCTCGACGAGATCCTGACGCTCCCCGTCATCGCGCTCGCCACCGGCACCCGGCTCGGGGAGCTCTTCCGCGAGGATCTCGGGTTGCGGCTGACCAGCGCGGTGGCGCGCTTCGTCCTCATCGTCACCACCCTGTTCATCCTGCGCGCCGACCCCCGGCTCCTGCTGGCGGTGCCGCCCCTGGTGCTCAGCCTCCACCTGCTCTACTCCAACCGGGTCAAGGCCCGCACCGAGCAGCAGGCGTGGCAGCGGCTGGCCCGCACCACCGACGCGCTCAACGTGGTCGACCTCGACGAGGTCCTCACCACGGCGGTCACCCGGGCCGCCGAACTCTTCTCCGCCGACGAGGTGGAGATCGAGCTGCGCGACGGCGGCCGGACCGTTCGCGGCGGCGTGGCCGCCATCGTGTACGACGGACCGGCCGGCGAGCCCACCCCGGTGGACGGCACAGTCATCGCCGCGCCGCTGGAGGGACACGACCGCACCGTCGACGTGGGCATCCTGCGACTGCGCTTCCGCGGGCCGGTGCAGCTCTCCGAACGGGAGCAGTACACCCTGCGCACCTTCGCCTCGGCGCTGTGCACGGCCGTACGCAACGCCCGGGCGTACGCCGAACTCGCCCGCGTCGCCGACGAGCACGCGTACGCCGCCACGCACGACGCGCTGACCGGGCTGGCCAACCGCCGGCACCTGCTCGACCAGGGCACCGAGCACCTCGGCACCCGGCACGCCGACGGGGTGACCGCGCTGGTGCTGATCGACCTCAACCACTTCAAGGAGGTCAACGACACGCTCGGGCACGCCGCCGGGGACCAGGTGCTCGTGCAGGTCGCCGAGCGGCTGAGCGGAGCCGCCCAGGACGGCGACCTGGTGGCCCGGCTGGGCGGCGACGAGTTCGCCGTACTCCTGCGGGGCCTGCCGGCCCCGGCGGTGGCCGCGCACCGCGCGGAGACCCTGCTCGCCGCGCTGCACGAGCCGTTCGACCTGGACGGCATGCGGATCAGCGTCGAGGCCAGCGGCGGGATCGCCGCGGCACCCGCCACCGGCGGCATGCCGGAGCTGCTGCGCCGCGCGGACGTGGCGATGTACCAGGCCAAGCGGGCCGGGCAGCGGATCTCGACGTACGCCCCGACCCGGGACACCGCCGACCTCTGCCGGCTCACCCTCGGCGGCGAACTGCCGCGCGCCGTCGCGGACCACGAGTTCACCGTCAACTTCCAGCCCATCGTCGACCTGGGCACCGGCCGCGTCACCGGCGCGGAGGCGCTGGCCCGCTGGCACCACCCGACCCACGGGATGATCGACCCGATGCGCTTCCTGGAGGCGGTCGAACGCTCCGGACTGCTCCCCGCCTTCGCCGAGGCGATCCTCGACCAGGCGCTGATCGCGGCCGGCAGCTGGCGCGACGCCGGTTTCGACGTGCCCGTCGCGGTCAACGTGTCGCCGCGCAGCCTGCTCGACGCCCGCTTCCCCGGCTCGGTGCTGGCCCGGCTGCGGGCCCACGACCTGCCCCCCGACCGGCTGATCCTGGAGCTGACCGAGACGCTCACCCTCAGCCAGCTCGACGTCGTCGACCGGGTGCTCAGCCGGCTGCGGGACGAGGGCGTCCGGCTGGCGCTCGACGACTTCGGCACCGGCTACTCGTCGCTGTCGCTGCTCTCCCGCATCCCCGTGCACGAGCTGAAGATCGACCGCAGCTTCGTGACCGCCATGGAGAGTTCCGCCGAGGCCGCCGCCGTCATCCGCTCCACCCTCGACCTGGGCCGCAGCCTCGGGCTCGACGTGGTGGCCGAGGGCGTGGAGAGCGAGCCGCAGCGCCGCGCCCTCTGGGAGCTCGGCTGCACCGCCGGCCAGGGGCACCTCTTCGCCCGGCCGATGCCCGCCGGCACGCTCCTCGCCGCGTTCCGGCGCGGATCGGGGGGCAGCCCCGGCACGCTCGCGCCACCGCTGCACGACGCGGGGGCCGTGATCCGGCTCGCCCCGGGGCGCCGCCAGGGCGGGCGCGGCCGCACCGACCGCCACCTGCCCGCCTGACCACCGACGCCGCACCCGTCCGCCAGCCGCCACGACGTCGGGCGCGTCTGCCAGACTGGCCCGCGTGACCGCCGCCCCGACCGCCCTCCGCCGCGGCTGGCGGGCCGCCGACTCCGCCGCCGGCGGCCTCGCCCTCGACCTCGGCCTCTACGCCGCGTCGGCGGCATTCGCCGCCGTCACCGCCGCCACCTCCACGCTGCTCCCGCACCGGGCCTGGGGTGGCGTCGCCGCCGTCGGTTACCTCCTCGCCGCCCTCGCGGCGACCGGGCAGCTGCTGTCGCGCCGGCGCGACCCCGGCTCGCCGCTGGCCGGGCCACCGGCCCGCTGGGCGGTCACCGCGTTCGCCTGGCTCACCACCGCCCTGCTGCCGCTGGCCTGGCAGAGCATCGAGCGCGCCCGGGGGCGCACCGACCGGGCGCAGGAGGAGGTGCTGGTCGTCGAGGAGTCCGGCCGGCGGCTGGCCGACACCGGCACCCCGTACCTCGGGCACGACGCGATCGCCGCCCTGCCGCCCGGCGAGCAACTGCTCGGCTACACCCCCTACCAGCCGGGGATGGCACTCTTCGGGCTGCCGCGGGCGGCCGTCGACGCCTGGTGGACCGACGCCCGCGTCTGGTTCGCCGTGGGCACCGCACTCGCGCTCGCCCTGGCGGTCCGGGCCCTCATCCGAGCCGCCCACCCGCCCGCCGACCAGCGCGCCGGCGTCGCCGTGCTGCGCGGCGTACAGGCCGCCACCGTCCTGCCGGTCTGCGCTCTCACCCTCGCCACCGGCGGCGACGACCTGCCCGTACTCGCGCTCTGCCTGCTCGCGCTGGCCCTCGCCGCCACCGGCCGGCCGGGCCGGGCCGGCCTCGCGGTCGGCCTCGCCGGAGCGCTGAAGCTCTTCGCCTGGCCCGTCGCCCTCGTCCTGATCATCTGGGGCCTGACCCGGCGGGCCGGCCTGCGGGTCGCCGCCGGCGCGATCGGCCTGCCCGCCGCCGCCCTGCTGCCGGCCCTGCTGGTCGACCGCGACGCGCTGGTCGAGAACGTGCTCCGCTTCCCGCTCGGCCACGGCCTGGTGACCAGCCCGGCGCAGTCGCCGTTCCCCGGCCACCTGATCGCCACCGCGCTGCCCGCCGGCCGTGCCGTCGCCGCCGCCCTGCTGCTCGCGGCCGGACTGGCGATCGCCGTCCGGCTCGCCCGCCGCCCGCCCCGCACCGCCGTCGCCACCGCCCTCGTCTGCGGGTACGGCCTGCTCGCCGCGATCCTGCTGATGCCCTCGACCCGCTTCGGCTACCTGCTCTACCCGCTCGCGCTCCTGCTCTGGGCGCCCGCCCTGCGGCCCGGGGCACCCGCCGGTTCCGCGAACTGGCGGGCGAAGGACGGCGACACGGCGTACACCTGATGGCATGACCACCTACCGCGACCGCGACGAGGCGGGCCGCACGCTCGCCGAACGGCTCACCGCGCTGATCGGCGAACCGGACGTCATCGTGCTCGGGCTGGTACGCGGCGGCGTGCCGGTGGCCCGGGTGGTCGCCGAACGCCTCGGCGCGCCCCTGGACGTGCTGGTGGTACGGAAGCTCGGCATCCCGTGGGCTCCCGAGGTCGCCTTCGGCGCGCTCGGCCCCGGCGGCGTACGGGTGCTCAACGACGCCGTCGCCAGCCGGCTCGGCCCCGACGAGGTCGCCGAGGTCGTCCACCGCGAGCAGGCCGAACTGGAGCGTCGGGAACGCCTCTACCGCGCCGGCCGGCCGCCGCTCGACCTGACCGGACGCATCGCGGTCGTCGTCGACGACGGCCTGGCCACCGGGGCCACCGCCCGCGCCGCCGTGCAGGTCGCCCGCCACCTCGGCGCCCGCCGCGTCGTCGTCGCCGTCCCGGTCGGCGCGCAGGAGGCGTACGAGCTGCTGGCCGCCGAGGCCGACCAGGTCGTCTGCGCCCAGCGGCCACCGGACTTCATGGCCGTGAGCGCCTACTTCGAGGACTTCCACGAGGTCGGCGACTCCGAAGTCACGGAAGCGCTGACAGCGACCGCGTGACCAGACCGGGTACGGTCGGAGAATGAGCATGACCTGTCCCAAGTGTCACGGAGAGATGCGCCAGTACGAGCGCAGCGGCGTCGTCATCGACCAGTGCGGCGAATGCCGGGGGATCTTCCTCGATCGCGGCGAGCTGGAGAAGCTGTTCGAGGCGGAGGCCAACTGGAGCCGCCAGCAGGGCGGCACGCCCCCACCGCCGCCCGTCCAGCAGCCGGGCGGCTACCCCGGCCAGCCCGGCCACCCGCAGGGCGGCTACCCGCCGCCGCCTCCGCCGCCCGCCCCCCACCAGCCGGGCTACGGCGCCGTCCCGCCGCCGCCCCCGGCGCACGGCTACCCGCCGGCGCCCGCCTACGGGCACAGCCAGCAGCACCACGGCTACCACGGGCACTACAAGCGCAAGAAGCACAAGGGCTTCCTGGACGAGATGTTCGGCTGAGCCGCCCCGTCGACCGGGTCGGTGCCTCGACCGGCCCGGTCACCCGTGGCCGCGCCGCGTTCTCACCGCCATCCGCCGTGCCGACGGGCGGCGGTCGTGCGACGCTGCCCTCCATGACGCACCACGGGCAGCACCTCGCGCTGGCGCAGGCGTACGACGGGATCACCGGGGTCGTGAGCGGCCTCGACGACACCGGCCTGCAACGGCCCACCCGGTGTCGGGGCTGGCTCGTCGCCGACCTGCTCTTCCACGTGCTCTGCGACGCCCAGCGCGCGCTGGTCGCGCTGGCCAGCCCCGCCCAGGGTCCGCCCGACGTGGACGACGTCAGCTACTGGCGCGCGTTCCCGGCCGACGGCGACGGTGACGGGGACGGCGGGCGGCACGCCTGGTGGGCCCGCCGCTCCGCCGCGGCCTTCGACCGCCCGAGCGCCATCGTCGGGCTCTGGGCCGACACGGCCCCCGCCGCCGTACGCGCCGCGGCTGCGGCCGACCCCGACGGCTGCGTCACCACCCAGGGGCACGTGCTGCGGGTGCCGGACCTGCTCGCCACGCTGACCACCGAGGCCGTCGTCCACCACCTCGACCTGCTGCTCGACCTGCCCGACGCGCCGCTGCCGGGGGCGCTCGCCACACGGGTGGCCCTCTCCACCATGGACGGCCTGCTCAGCGACGACGCCGTCCGACCGGGCGGGTGGAGCGACGCCGAGTATCTGCTCAAGGCCACCGGCCGGCTCCCGCTCACCGACCGCGACGAACTCGAACTCGGCGAGGTCGCCGGCTGGTTCCCGCTGCTGGGCTGATCCGCGCGCCGGCCGCGGGGCGCTGGCGGCCGCCGTGACCGGCTGCGCTACACGATGGCCATGTCGACGAAGCGGGACAGGTGGAGCTGCGCCGCCACCGTCACCGTGTCGGTCGGGCCGTTCCTGTGCTTGGCGACGATGAAGTCCGCCTCGCCGGCGCGCGGGGACTCCTTGTCGTAGTAGTCGTCGCGGTGCAGCAGGATGACGACGTCGGCATCCTGCTCGATCGAGTTGTGGGTGGCGATGCCGTTGGCGATGAAGTTGTGGGTACCGAGGACGGTGGCGTCGAAGACGTCGTGCCTGCCGAGTGACTCGATAGACACGATCTCATCCCAGAAGATGTCGTTCGTGGCGTGCAGGTCGAGATCGGCGGCGTCGAGGACCGATGCGATCTCCGCAACCCTGGATCGGCTCGGTGCATGCGTTCCCAGGGTGCCGCCACGGGACTGGGAGTCGATTGCCGCGGCGAACTCGCGGTGGGTCACGCCGTTCTCCGCCAGGATCTCCCGGACCCGGCTCCACACCTCGCGCGGCACCGTGTCGACGTTGGTGTTGCTCTGCGTCACCGCGAGCGATGTGAGCAGGTCGGCACAGTTGCGCGCCCTGTCTCCGTGCACGCCGATCTCCCGGAGGAACCGCAACTGGTCGTCCCGCCCGGAAACGTCAAGAGTGTACTGAGGTCGGTGACGTTCGACCGGCCCCACCTTGATCCGGGCGGTGATGCCGTATCTCAGCAGCAGCCGGGATATGTCCTCCAGCATCCGGCGGCTTGTCGACGAGAAGTAGATGCGGCCACCGTGGCCGGACTTGTTCACGGTCACCGAGCCGTCCGTGGCCCAAAGGTGCCGGAGGAAGAGGGTGATCTGCTCCTTCGGCATGCCGAAGACCGATGCCGGAACGAACTTCTCATGCGACCGCAGGCCGAACAGCCCCAGACCGTCCAACCACTCGGCGATCGGATTGCGCCGGCCGCGAGCGAGACGGTAGGGAGCGGGAAGCCGCAGGGTAGTTACCCTGGCCGCCTCGTGGTCGTCACGGATGGCAGTGATGCCGAAATGCTTGGCGGCCTCCGCCACGGCCTGCAGATTGCCTTCGTCGCGGCTCGCGTACCGAATGGGCTGCCGGCGCACGAACGAGCCGTCGCCCAACAGGTGCGCCAGCAGCACGACCTCCGGCTCCGCCCACGGTCGGATCGTGAGTGGAGGCGGAACGTGCCGGGGGGCGGCGAGACGCGTTCCCGGCGTGAGCTCCCCGAGCGGCAGCCATCCGGCGAAGGTGAGGAACGGATGGTTCGTCGTCGCGTCGATCTGCTTACCCGAGGCCAGCTTCATGCGGAACACCTCCCGGTTGCCGCTCGGGAAGACGTGCGTCATCGTTCGCGGGGTGTAGCGCAGGGTCTCGTCCAGCGCCCAAACCGGGACGTCCCTGGCTCCACCGGCAAGCAACTCGCCGAGGGTGACTTCGGAGTTGTTGTCGGCCCGGATCAACCGGGTCTCCGCCGTCAGGCAGCCCGACTCACGCAGGTCGGACAGCTGCGGTCGCTTGTCGGTGCGCTGCTCCGGCCCGCGGTTCAGCTGACTCACCGCGATCACCGGGCACTCGACCTCCTTGGCGAGCAGCTTCAGGCCACGGGAGAGGTCCGCGACCTCCTGCTGCCGGCTCTCGGTGCGCTTCGGTGAGGTCATCAGCTGGAGGTAGTCGACCACGATCAACTTGAGGTCGTGCCGCTGCTTGAGCCGGCGCGCCTTGGCCCGGATCTCCATCAGGTTCATGCTCGGCGTGTCGTCGACGAAGAGTGGCGCCTCGCTGATCTCTCCCATGCAGCGGGCGAGCTTGGTCCAGTCGTCGTCCGAGAGCTGGCCGCTGCGCAGGACGTGCAGCGGTACGCGCGCCTCGGCCGAGAGGAGCCGCATGACGATCTCCACCTTGCTCATTTCCAGCGAGAAGATGGCCGCCGCCTGGTTTGCCCTGATCGCGGCGTTGCGCGCGAAGTCCATGCTCGCGGTGCTGTTGTGTGTCGGGATCATCGCCCGACCCGCGAGGTAGAGGTGCTCGGAATTGTCCACCGTGACGCATCGGACGGGCACGCTCGGAACCGGTCGGACGTCGACGATGAAGCGGCTGTCCGTCCCGGAGTTGCGCTCGCTGCGGCGCCGCAGCCGGTGTGCCTCCCGCTTGCGCGGCAGGCGGAAGACATCGTCCCTGGTCGTGAAGTTCAGGTCGAAGGCGACCGGGCCCTCCGCGGCGCGCCCCTCGACGGCCCTCCGCGCGACCGAGCAGCGGTACCCGAGACTGACGACCAGTTCGTACACGTCCTCCGCGAGGCGGGGGGACGTCGTGGTGAACCGCACGTTCCCGCTGACGGTGACGGTGCCTTCGGTATCGAGCAGCCCCGCCAGCAGGGCACGCCGCTGCGTCTCGGAGGCCCGCAGGTACGCGGCGGGGATGTGCTTGTCGCCCAACACCCCCACCGCGCGCAGGTAGCCGCGCAGGGAGCCGTACCGGCTGTGGCAGTCACGGCACCTGCGGCCCACGTGCCGAGCACCGGCGCCCGCCCTCCCGCAGCGGACGCAACCGCCGCGCCGGGCCGCGGGGACGGGCCCTTCCGACCGGCCTCCGCACGACTGGCCGCAGGTGTCGGCCGCCGGGCCGCGAGGCGTGGGGACCGCGTGGCCGACGACGCATTCACGCTCCGGGACCGCGGGCGGCCGCGGCGGGCGAATGGTGTGGTCCATCGGCCCCGAGGGTCGGACCTCGAAGCCGTCGGACTCGATCCCGGCCAGGATCTCCGGGTCGGCGGTGCTGACCCTTCCTCCCGCCGGGTGGCCGGCGCCGAGCCAGACGCCGAACGTGTACGGCGCGAGTGGGAGATCCCGTTCCGGGAGGCGGAGGGCGGCGGCGTTCTCGACCGCATGATTGAGCCGCCGGTCGGCCGTGTCGGTGCGCAGGGTCGCTCGTATCCGCTCCGTCGTCACCACGTCCGGCGACTCCGCCGCCGTCAGGCTGTCCGACCACCGCTCGACCCGGGCCGACAAGCGGCGGTAGAGACGGCGGGCCGGATAGGCCCTGGCCGGGCGCACACCCGGGCGCCCTCGCAGGAGGACGGGCGACCCGTCGGCGATGTCGCGCGCCACCCGGTGGGCGGTGTCCGTGGACTCCGGACCGGGCACGGCGGCCAGCTCCGCGATCGTGACGTCGTCGCCGGGCGCCGCGCCGGCGGCCGCCCGGTGCGGCCGGTCGCTGGCCTCGGGGGACCAGTGGTCGCGGCGGCGGGCGGGGGCAGCACGGCGGCTTGCCCGCGTGGTGGTCTTCCACAGGTGTTCGCCGTCGGCGACGATCACCGAACCGTCGGAGAACTCGACCTCGTAGCACGGCCGGTCGTGCCGCACCTCGAACGCGGCGGTGACCCTCGTGGGCAGACCGTCGGCGCCCAACAACTCGTCGCCGACCCTGACCTCCCCCATCGTGGTCCAGCCGGCCGGCGTGGGAAGCGGGGTGTCCAGCGCGAGCGCCTTCCCCAGGCCGGGACGTCCGGCGACGATCACGAGCTGCCCGGCGTGCAGGCCGTTGAGCAGGCGGTCCAGGTCCGTGAAGCCGGTGGGGACGCCGGTCATCATGCCGCCCTGGGCACCCACCGCCTCGATCTCGTCGAGCGTGGGCTGGAGCATGTCGGCGAGTACGGCGAAGTCCTCGCTTACGCGGCGTTCCGTGACGTCGTAGACGGCCTGCTGGGCGAGGTCGACGACGTCGTCGACGTCGCGGCTGCCGCCCTGGCCCGTGCCGTAGCCGAGTTGCACGATCTTGGTGCCGGCCTCGACCAGGCGCCGCAGGACGGCCCGCTCGCTCACGATGCGGGCGTAGTACGCCGCGTTCGCGGCGGTCGGCACGCTGGCGATCAATGTATGCAGGTAGGGGGCGCCGCCGATCCGGGCGAGGTCGCCGGAGTCGGTCAGGGCCGCCGCCACGGTGATGGGGTCGGCCGGCTCGCCCCGGCCGTAGATCTCCAGGATGATGTCGAAGATGGTGGCGTGCACCGGCCGGTAGAAGTCGTTGGTCTTGAGGATCTCGACGACGTCGGCGATGGCGTCCTTGGAGAGCAGCATGCCGCCGAGGACGCACTGCTCGGCGGCGACGTCCTGCGGAGGGGTCTTGTCGAACTGGCTGTCGCGCTGCGGCGGAGGGGATGCCTGGCCCCCGCCCGGTCTCGATTCCGCTCGCCTGTCGTCGGTGACCGACACGGGTCCCCCCTCCACTGCGTCGGATCCAGATCCAGCCCTACCGCCGGGGGTACGACCACCGCGACCTGCCGGTCGATCGGGGGCCATCGCACGGTCGGTCGGGGGCCCACGATACGGAACCCGAGGTCAGCCCCTCAACCGCCCCGGTGGACGAGCCTCGGGACAACCTGTGGACGCAGGCGCGCAAGGTGTGTGCAGTGTGTGCACAGCCTGTGGACAACGGTTGGGGAATTCCTTCATGAATCGCCCTGACCTGCGAAAACGTAATTCACAGCCTGTGGACAGCAAGTTTCCGGTCGGAACCTGGAGTCGAACGTCCCGTACTATCTCCAGCGAACGGCTACACCTGGACAGCGGATTGCGCCATCGGTTGAGAAGGGTCACGCTCCGGCCGTGAGTTACCGGGACTGGGGACGCGGGGAGGACGCTCCGCGCGAGCCGCTGCCGCTCGCCTCCTGGGCGGATCCCGCGGGCCCGGTGCCCGCCGGCCCGTACGAGCACGCCACCGACCGGCATCGCACCCCGAGCCGGCGCCGCGCCGTCGAGCGCGGCCAGCGGGAGCCGGAGGAGACCTACCTGCCGCGCTGGGCGCTGGAGTCGGGAGTCCGCAGGGCCGACGGCGGCCGGCACGCCGCGCCGGACGACGAGCCCGGTTCCGACGCGGACCTGCCGCGTTCCGACGGCGGTTGGCGGGCCACCGAGACCACGAGCAGCTGGCGTCGGGTCAGCGAGACGAGTTGGCGCGAAGCCCCGTCGCCCGCCGTCGAGCCGGACCACACCGGCGAGTGGACCTTCGAGCGTCCCGACGACCGGGGCTACTCCGGGCGTCGGCGGGCCGACGACGACCCCGTCTCGGGCCCCGGGGCGCGGAGCCGCCCGAGGCGTACCCCGTCGCGGCGCCCGCAGGTCGTCTGGTCCGGGCTGGAGGAGGCGGACGCGGCCGGCCCGGGGTGGGAGACCGAGCGGCCCGCCCGCCGGGGCCGGCGGGCGGCGGAGGACCGGGTGCCCGTCGACCCCTGGGACCGCGAGTCGCCTTCCGCGTCGGCCCAGCCGCTCCCGCAGCCTCCGGCGGTGGATCCGTGGGACGCCTCGGGCGTGCACGCCTGGCGTCCGGCCGGCGAGGTCGACCCCTGGGACCACGGCGGTGCCGGCCGCTGGGACCGGCCCGACGAGACGGGCCAGTGGCATCAGCCCGACAGCACCGGCCAGTGGGAGCGCGACGGGTGGGACCGGACGGTGCCGCCGCGCTCCGGCGGGGGGACCGCGACGGCGTGGCCGGTACGGGACGACCGGGACGAGGTTGCCTGGTCGCTCAGCCGGCTGGCGGGCGACGATCCCCGCTGGACGGACCGGCCGGTGTCGCCACCCCGGTCGGCGGTGGCTCCCTACACCGCCCCCCGCCCGCGTCCGGCGCCGCGGCGGCCGGTGGCGGGGCCGGTGGGCTCCGCGCCGGGCGTACGCCGCCGGGGGGAGGCCGCAGGCGCGTGGGGCCGGCGCATCGAGGACGATCTGCTCGATCCCGACCCGGGCGGTCCCGGGCGCCCGCTGCTCCTCACCGTCGCCTGTTACCTGCTGCCGGCGGCCCTGATCTTCGTGTGGTTGTTGACCCTGGACGGCCAGCCGCCGGCGGGCTGCGTCACCGACATCAGCGGCGGCGGCTGCGACTCGCCCCGGGCGCGGGCCGTGGCCTCGCTGGCGTCGGGCCTGCCGCGCTACGGGTTGGCGCTGGCCAGCAGCCTGGTCGTGGCGCTGCTGCTGCACCGGGTGGGTACGACGTGGCGTTCGGCCACCGTCGCGCTGGCCGCTGCCGTGGTCGGTGGCGGCCTCTCGACAGTGATGATCAGCGCGGTGACCGGGCAGCCGATCGGTTGACGGGCCGCCGGTGCGGGGTCGGCGCCCCATCCGAGGGCACCGCGACGGCGTGGGGACCCGGTCGCACGGGCGCAAGCCACCGGCGCGGGCACGGCCACCGGGGGAGGCCGTACCGGCCGGTCGGGTTCGGTGGTCGGCGGCGGCCGGTCGGGTTCGGTGGTCGGCGGCGGCCGGTCGGGACAGCGGAAAGGGCCCGCACCGACCGGTGCGGGCCCTTTCTCGTGGTGCTGGTGGTGTCAGCCCTGAACGACGTTGAGGTCGAACGTGGCGCTCACCTCGGGGTGCAGCTTGATCCGCACCGGGTAGGAGCCGACCGACTTGATGTGACCGGGCAACTCCAGCCGACGACGGTCGAGGGCCGGGCCACCGGCGGTCTTGACCGCGTCGACGATCTCGGCCGGGGTGACCGAGCCGAAGAGCCGGCCACCGTCACCGGCGCGGGCCTTCAGGTTGACCTTGAGGCCCTCGAGCTGGCCCTTGACCTCGTTGGCGTGGCCGAGGTCGCGGATCTCCCGGGCCGAGCGGGCCCGCTTGATGACCGTGACCTGCTTCTCCGCACCCTTGGTCCAGGCGATCGCGAAGCCCTGCGGCAGCAGGTAGTTACGGCCGTAGCCGTTCTTGACCTCGACGATGTCGCCCGGGGCACCGAGGCCGGACACCTCCTGAGTCAGGATGATCTTCATATCGGTGCCCCCTCTCAGCGGGCCGTGGCGGTGTACGGCAGGAGCGCCATCTCACGGGCGTTCTTGACCGCACGGGCGATCTGCCGCTGCTGCTGCGAGGTCACGCCGGTCACCCGCCGAGCGCGGATCTTGCCGCGGTCGGAGATGAACTTGCGCAGCAGCGCGGTGTCCTTGTAATCGATGTAGGTGATCCCGTCCTTGTCTAGCGGGTTCACCTTCTTCTTCGGCTTGCGAAGTGCAGCGGCCTTGGCCATTGCTCGTGCTCCTGGTTTGCGATCGCGGGCGCTCGGCGCCATTAGAACGGAGGCTCCTCGTCGAAGTTGCCGCCGCCCGAACCGGCACGCGCGGGAGAGGGTGCGGCCGAAGCCCACGGGTCGTCGAAGTTGCCTCCGCCGCCCTGGCCACCACTGCCACCGGAACCGGAACCGAAGCCGCCGCCACCGCCGCCGGAGCGGGACATCTTCTGCACCTTCGCCGTGGCGTAGCGCAGCGACGGGCCGATCTCGTCGACCTCGAGCTCGATGACGGTGCGCTTCTCGCCCTCGCGGGTCTCGTAGGACCGCTGACGCAGCCGGCCCGAAACGATCACGCGGGCGCCCCGCTGGAGCGACTCGGCGACGTGCTCGGCGGCCTGACGCCACACCGTGCACGCCAGGAAGAGCGGCTCGCCGTCCTTCCACTCACCAGACGCCTTGTCCATGAACCGGGGCGTCGAAGCGACCCGGAACTTGGCAACGGCGGCACCGGAGGGGGTGAACCGCAACTCGGGGTCATCGGTCAGGTTGCCGATGACCGTGATGGTGGTGTCTCCTGCCATGACCATCTCCTCGCGCACTCATCAATCTCCGCCGTACACGCTCTCAGAGCCGTACGACAGAGCCGATGAGGCTGATCCGGGCGAACCGGGATTTGAATGCTTAGCGCATCTCCGGCCGGATGACCTTGGTGCGCAGCACGGACTCGTTGAGTCGCAGCTGACGGTCCAGCTCGGCCACCGCCGCAGGCGTCGCCTGGAGGTCGACGACGGCGTAGATGCCCTCAGCCTTCTTGTTGATCTCGTACGCGAGGCGCCGGCGGCCCCACACGTCGGTCTTCTCCACCGAGCCGCCCGCGGTCCGGATCACGTTCAGGTACGTGTCGAGCGACGGGGCGACGGTGCGCTCCTCGAGGCTGGGGTCGAGGATCACCATGACTTCGTAATGACGCAAGACGTTCTCACCTCCTGTGGGCTAAGCGGCCACGGTACTTCCGTGGCAGGAGGTCGTGCGTCGTGGCCCGCGCCGGTTCCGGGGGAACCCGGCCGGACGCGGACAACCGGACCAGGATACCCGGTCCGGACGATCATGCCCCGGGAGGTCGACGGCGCGCCCCTTCCGCGGTTCCGGGCCCTTC
Source organism: Micromonospora sp. CPCC 205561 (assembly GCF_036906775.1). Lineage (NCBI taxonomy): Bacteria > Bacillati > Actinomycetota > Actinomycetes > Micromonosporales > Micromonosporaceae > Micromonospora > Micromonospora sp. CPCC 205561. Next base: position 62,061 of record NZ_JBAKHV010000032.1, read on the forward strand.
CAGGCCCCGCGAGCGGGACCGGGCGGAACGGCACGCGACGGGGGCCCGCGTCGACGTCGCTGTCGATGCGGGCCCCCGTACGAGGCCGCGGGGCGTCCCGTCCGCATTCCTTGGGTGGGACCTGGGGAGGAACGACCACACCGATGAGGTTGGACCGAGAACGCCCCGCGGAGCTTTATCGTGTTGTTACCTGACGTTACAACGGCTCTTGTCCCTTGTTGGCGGAATTGGCGGAATTCTCCGACAAATTTCCGGGGCGCCGGGTCGCGTCGTACCGGGGCTGGCCCCGCCGCGCCGGGCCGCGCGGCGGGGACGCCCCCGCTTCTCGACGGCGTGGCATCCCCGGTACGCCGCTCGCGCCCCCGGCGGGGCCGCCAGCGGAACCATGGATCCCACTCGCATCAACGACCACCCGCGCCGTGAGGTGACGCGGGGATCCCGACACCGGCTCGGCCCTCGGCCCGGCCGTCGGCCGTGCGACGTAGGCTCCCCTGCATGCGTATCGGAGCCCACGTCGATTCGACCGACCCGATGGCGGAGGCGACCGCCCGAGGGGCCGAGGCCGTGCAGTTCTTCCTCTCCGACCCGCAGGGGTGGAAGGCACCGAAGCCGCGGGAGGACGCGGACCGGCTGCGCGCCGCGGACGTCGACCTCTACGTGCACGCGCCGTACGTCATCAACGTCGCCACCCTGAACAACCGGATCCGGATCCCCAGCCGCAAGCTGCTGCTCGGGCACGCCCAGGCGGCTGCCGCGATCGGAGCCAAGGGGTTGATCGTGCACGGCGGGCACGTCAACGCCGGTGACGACCTGGCGGTCGGTTTCGACAACTGGCGCAAGACCTTCGCGTACGCCGCGGACTCCGGCGGCTTCGGCCTCCCGGTCCTGATCGAGAACACGGCCGGCGGTGACAACGCGTGCGCCCGGCGGCTCGACGCGCTCGCCCGGCTCTGGGACACCCTGGGCGACCACGAGGTCGGCTTCTGCCTGGACACCTGTCACGCCCACGCCGGCGGCGAGGAGCTGCTCGGGCTGGTCGACCGGGTCAAGGCCATCACCGGGCGGATCGACCTGGTGCACGCCAACAACTCCAAGGGCGCGTTCAACTCGGGCCAGGACCGGCACGACAACCTCGACGGCGGCACGATCGATCCGGAACTCGTGGTGGCGGTGATCCGCGCGGCCGGCGCGCCGGTCATCGTGGAGACCCCCGGCGGGGCCGACGGTCAGGGCGCCGACATCGCCTTCCTGCGCGACCGGTTGGGCGCGGGGAGCTCCGCCGCATGACGACCGACCAGTCCGCTGCCGGCGGCTCCCGCCCCGACCGTCCCGCGGCGCCGCCCGCGCCGACCGGTGGTGGCGCAGCGGCCGGCGCCGCCCCCGGTCCGATCAGGCCGGGCGACCTCCCGGACGCGAGCGCCCCCGCCCGGTCCGCCTCGGCCGGCGGCAGGGCCGTCAGGGCCGAGGCCGCCGCCGGCGACTCCGGAGGCGGGGTCGGCACCGGCGACGCATCCCCGGGGAAATCCTCCGACACGACCGGATCCGCCACGAGGAAGCCCGGCACGACCGAGCGGGCCGAGGCCGCAGGGAAGAACGGCACGGCCGAGCCCAGGACCGACAAGAGCAAGGCCGACGCGGCCAGGAACGACCCCACCAAGGCCGACACGAGCAAGGCCGGCGCCACCAAGGCCGACACGGCCAAGGACGACACCACCAAGGCCGGCACGAGCAAGGCCGGCACGAGCAAGGACGACACGGCCGAGGACGAAACGAGCAAGGGCGGGGCCGGTAAGGAGAAGGATGGGGCCGGGGAGGAAGGGAAGCCGGACCGCTGGGTGGCCTTCGCCTCCGCTCCCGAACCCGTGCCGGGCCGCCTCGGGCGCGCCGCGCGCACGGTCGGCCGCCTGCTGATCCACGAATGGACGCTCGCGACCCTCGCCGCGCTGGTGCTGGCCGTGCTGATGACCTGGCCCACCCTGCGCTACCCGCGGCACACCCTGCCGCAGGACTACTGGGACCCGAGCCTCCAGGCCTGGCAGATGGCCTGGTCGGGGCACATCCTGCTGAACAACCCGGCGCAGCTCTGGCAGGCGAACACGTTCTTCCCGGAGAACTGGAGCTTCGCCTTCTCCGACACCCTGCTCGGGTACGCCCCGGCGGGCATGATCGGTACCGGCCCCGAAGCCGCCGTGCTCCGCTACAACATCATGTTCGTGCTGGCCCACGCGCTCGCCACGCTCGGGGCGTACGCGCTGGCCCGCCAGTTGGGCGCGGGCCGGATCGGCGCCGCGGTGGCCGGGGTGAGCTACACGTACGCGCCCTGGCTGCTGGCCCAGGCCGGGCACCTGCACGTGATCTCCAACGGCGGCATCCCGCTGGCGTTGGCCATGCTGGCCCGGGGACACGGCTGGTCGCTGCGGCACGGATACCGTCCCGAACGCCGGCACGACGGCTGGGTCTACACCGGGTGGCTGGTGGCTGCCTGGCAGCTCAGCCTGGGCTTCGGTATCGGCCTGCCGTTCGCGTACTTCCTCGGCGGGACCGTGCTCGTCGCGGCCGTCATCTGGTTCCTGCGGCGATGGGTGGTCCGGCCGGTCAAGCGTCCGTTCGGCCGCCGGCTGCTGGTCGCGGACCTGATCGGCGGCCTGCTCTTCGCCGGCGTCGGCGGGCTGCTGGCCATCCCGTACTTCAAGGTGGCGCAGGCGCACCCGCAGGCGGAGCGCTCCATCGGCGACATCGCCGTCTTCTCCCCGCCGGCGAGCGGATTCTTCACCGCGCCGGCCGAGTCACGGGTCTGGGGTGCCTTGCACGAGGGCGCGCGGGCGGCGCTGCCCTGGCATCCGGAGATGACCCTGCTGCCCGGCTTCGTGCTCTACGCGCTCGCCGCCGGCGGCCTCTTCTTCTCGGTCTGGAAGCTGCGCCAGCGGCTGCTGCTGCTCGCCGGGGTGGTGGTCACCATGGTGCTCGCCATGGGCACCCGCTTCTTCGACGGCACCTTCACCTACGTGCCGCTCTTCGAGCACCTGCCGGGATGGAACGGCATCCGCACACCGGGCCGGCTGATGCTCTGGGCCACGCTGCTGCTCGGGCTGCTCGCGGCGGGCGCGGTCAGCGCGTTCGCCACCCGGGTCCGGGAGATCTACGCCGAGCGGATCCCCTCCTGGCCGAGCCCGTGGCTGCGGCTGGCCACCCTGCTGCCGATCCTGCTGGTGATCGGCGAGGGGCTGAACGCCACGCCGCACCCGATCGTGCCGACCCAGCCGGCCGCCATGCGCGCCGTGGACGGGCCCCTGCTGGTGCTGCCGAGCAACCAGAGCCTCGACCAGCCGGTGATGCTCTGGTCCACCAGCCGTTTCCAGGACGTGGTCAACGGTGGCAGCGGTTTCACGCCGAGCCAGCTCGACGACGTACGCCGGGTGACGCTCGCCTTCCCCGACCAGGCCAGCGTCGACTACCTGCGCGTGCTCGGGGTGCGCAACGTGCTGCTGATGCGCGACCAGGTCATCGGCACGCCGTGGGAGATCACGATCGACGCGCCGGTCGACGGGCTCGGCATCACCCGCGAGGAGATCGGCGACGTGGTCGTCTACCGGCTCTGACCGCGTACCGCCGGCCGTTCCCGGTGGTCCGGGACGGCCGGCGGGACCACGTCAGGCGGGCACGGGCGTCGGCTCGGCGGGTGCGGCGGGGCGGCGTCGCCAACGGTCGAGCCAGGGTGCGTCCGGTGCGCCGTCGAGCAGCCCGCCGTCGGGGTCGTCGGCGTAGCTGCGGCGCACCGCGTCGAGTTCCGGCCGCAGGATCTCCCGCACGACCAGCACGCAGAGCACCACCACGGTGCCCAGGCGCAGCGTCGAGGCCAGCACGAAGACGCCTTCCGGGAAGACCGGCTTGCTGGTCGCCGCGCCGAGCAGCTCCCCGTAGAACGCCACGAAGTAGCAGACCTCGGCGAGCTGCCAGGCCAGGAAGGCGCCCCACCTGGGGCGGGCGAGCACCACCAGCGGCAGCAGCCAGAGCACGAACTGCTGCGACCACACCTTGCTGAAGATCAGGAAGGCGGCGACCACCAGGAACGCGAGCTGGGCCAGCCGCGGGCGACGCGGTGCCAGCAGCCCCAGCGCGGCCACCCCGAGGCAGGCCAGCCCGAAGAGGGCGTACGACAGGGTGTTCAGCGTCGGGATGTTCACGTTCAGCCACTCGAACGGCCCGAGGTCGGCGGGGTTGGCGTTGCCGACCTTCCCGTCCAGGTAGCGCCCGATGTACCAGAGGGTGCCCCAGTCGATCGGGCGGGTCGAGTTCAGCTCGAAGAAGCGGTCCCAGTTCTCCCGGTAGGGGATGGCGACCGGCAGGTTCACGGCGACCAGGGAGACCAGGGCGGCCCCGAAGGCGGTGAGGGCGGCGCGCAGTCGCCCGGCGCGGAGCGCGAGCACCAGGATCGGGCCGAGGATGAACAGCGGCCACATCTTGGCCGCCCCGGCGAGGCCGAGCAGGACACCGGCCGCCAGCGGGCGGCTGCGGGCCCAGGCGAAGAGGCCGAACGCGGCGAGGCCGATGGCGAGCAGGTCCCAGTTGACCGTGGCGGTGAGCATCAGCGCGGGGGCGAGGGCGAAGAGCGCGGCGTCCCAGGGCCGGCGGCGGCGCAGGGCGAGGAGGACCGCCACCGTGGCGACCGCCAGCGCGCCGAGCACCAGTGCGTTGAGGTTGTAGAACCACATGCCCTGGTTGAGCCCCGGGTCGTTCTGGCCCAGGCCGTGCACGGGCAGGCCGAGCGCGCCCATGAAGTAGCCGGTGAGCACCGGGTACTCGACGGGGTGGTCCTGGTAGGGGACCGCGCCCTCGTTGAGCCGCTCGGCGTAGTAGAGCGCCAGCACGTCGGTGTAGCAGAACCGGGTGTACTGGACGTTGTTCTGCCAGGCGCCGTCCTGGCAGGGCGACTTCTGCACCCAGTGCAACGCCAGGGTCAGGCAGACCATGGCCAGGACGATGCGGGTCGCCGTCCAGAACCGGCTCTCCCGCCCGACCGGTCGGTCCAGCGCCACGGCGTGGTCGCCGAGCGGGCCGCCGATCAGGCCGGACACTCCGCGGACGAACCCGTCCGAGCGGGACGGATGGTCAGGGGCACCGGCTTCGTCGATGCCTCGCGTCGACTGCGTGCTCATGAACGTGCATCCTGCCGTACATCGGTGCTCCGCGTCCCCCTACCGGCCACGCGAAACGCCGCCGGCGGCCGGAAGGTGCTCCGGCCGCCGGCGGCGTTCGTCGGGTCAGTCGTCGTCAGGTCTGGGGCTGACGTTCGGCAGCAGGCCGCCGCCGCCGTTCCCACCGGGTCGCGGGTCGGTCGGGTTGGTGGGCCCGCCCGGATTGCCACCGCCCGGGTTGCCACCGCCCGGATTGCCACCGCCGGGGTTGCCGCCACCCGGGTTACCGCCGCCCGGCGGGCAGAACAGTTCGAGCGGCCCGCAGGTCGGGTTGGTCGGCGGGGGCGGCGGCGGAGGTGCCTCGCCGTTGCCGGTGTTCGGGTCGCCGACGTTCGCGGCTGGCGGGAAGTCCTCCTTGTCCTTGCCCTTGTGCGCCTCGTCCATGAACCGCTCCCAGATGTCACCGGGGAGGTTCGAGCCGCCGATCTTGGTTCCGTCCTTCATCTTGATCGGCTTGCGCGCCTGGAGGTTGCCGACCCAGACGGCCGTGGCGATCTGCGGGGTGTAGCCGATCATCCAGGCGTCGCCGTTGTCGTCGCTGCCCGACTTGAGCTCCCAGGTGCCGGTCTTGGAGGCCGCCTTGCGGCCGTCGTCGAGCCGGTGGTTGACCCGCGCCGGGTACTGCTCAAGCACCGAGGTCACGTCGGCCACGACGTCCTTGTCGATCCGCTGCTCCCCCTTGAGCCGTCCCTCGTCGGCGATCTTCTTCCACTTGCCGGTCACCTCGTCCCGCTTCTCCACGGAGTAGAGGAAGTGGGCCTTGTTGTAGCGGCCCTGGTTGGCGAAGGTGGCGACGCCGTTGGCGTGGTCCAGCACGGTGATCGGGTACTGGCCGTAGCCGACGACGTGGAAGAACGGGCTGGGGGCGATGTCCTTCGGCTCCGTCTTGGTCAGGTCGTAGCCCTTGGGCGGGTTGGTGTCCGAGCGCCACATCATGCTGACGCCGGCCTTGGCCGCCATGTCGATGACCTTGTCCGGGCCGATCTGCTGGGTGACGTGGTAGAACGGCACGTTCAGCGACTTCAGGGTGGAGACCGTCAGGGTGCAGGAGTTGCCGCACTCCGGGTTGTCGACGCCCGCGTTGCTGACCTTGAACTTGGTGCCCTCCGGCGTGAACGCCCGGCCCTTCCAGCGCGACTCGAGGGCCTTGCCCTCCTTGAGCGCCGCCGCGAGCGTGTAGATCTTGAAACTCGAGCCCGGCGGGTGGCCGCCCGTGACGTTGCCGGCGGAGTCGGTGTTCTTGCCGGCGTAGTCGGTGCCGGTGCCGTTGTCGCCGCCGTAGTAGGCGAGCACGCGACCGGTCTTCGGTTCGATCGCCACCACCGCCGCCATCAGGTTCGTCGGCTGGTCGGCCAGCTCCGAGCCCTTCCTGCTGCGCTGGGCGGTGTCGACCGCCGCCTTCTGGACCTTCGTGTCGATCGTGGTGCGGATCCGGTAGCCGCCCGACATCAGCGCCTGCGAACAGAGCGGCTTGTCGTCGGTGACCTGATCCTCCTTGTCGACGCAGAGGCCCTTGTCCCGCATCTCCTGCTTGACGTAGTTGATCACGTTGCCGTACGGGGTGTTGACGCCGAAGTCGATGCCGGCACCGGCCTGGTTCGGCTTCTTCAGGGTCTTGGTCGGGTACTCCGTCGGCGCCGCCGGCTTGCCCGGGGCGTCCAGCCAGCCCTCGGCCTTCATCCCGCTGATCACGTATTCCCAGCGGGACTTGGCGTCGGCGGGGTTCACCGCCGGGTCGTAGCCCTTGTGGCCCGCGCCGGCCTCCGGCTGCTTGATCAGCGAGGCCAGGACCGCGCCCTCGGCGACGCTGAGACTCTTCGCCGGCTTGCCGAAGTACGTCTGCGCCGCGGCCTCGATGCCGTGCGCGCCCCGTCCGAAGTAGATGATGTTCAGGTAGTGCTGCATGATCTGCGGCTTGGTGTACTCGTCGTTCAGCTTGGAGGCGAAGATCGCCTCCTTGACCTTCCGGGCGTAGGTGTCGTCCTTCAGGTTGTCGAACGCGTTGCGGGCGTACTGCTGGGTGATCGTCGAGGCGCCCTGCTTGTCGCCGCCGGAGACGTTGTTCCAGGCGGCCCGGACGATGCCCTTGTAGTCCACGCCGGAGTGCTGGTAGAAGTTCCGGTCCTCGGCCGCGGCGACCGCGTCCTGCACGTGCGTCGGGATCTGGTCGATGGTGACCAGGGTCCGGTTCTGGGTGCCGACCTTCGCGATGACCGTCTTGTTGTCGAACGCGTAGAAGGTGGTCGCCTGCGGGGGCGTGGTGTCCTCCGGCAGGACGACGTTTGTCGAGTAGTAGGTGAAGCCGACCACGCCGAGCCCGGCGAGCATGATGAAGACCGCGAAGCTCGCGATCAGCATGTTCACCCGCTTGCGCTTCTTCGCCCGCGCCGCCGCTGCCGGGTCGCCCGCGCCACGACCGCCGCGACCGCCACGCCCGGGACCGTTCGGCCCACCGGGCCCGCCCGGGCCGGCCGACGCCGGGGAGACGCTCGCCCGCGCCGACGCGCGTCCGGCCACGCCGCCGACGGACGCCGACCCGACGCTGGCCCGGCCCGCCGAAGTCGGAGGCCAAG
>NZ_JBAKHV010000033.1:0-69678 GCF_036906775.1 Micromonospora sp. CPCC 205561
GGCCTCCGACTTGGTGCGGCCGGGGCGGCGCCGCAGCCGCCCGACTGGGCCGGCGGCGACCAGGCGGCGCGGGGCGGCGCGGGCTGTCCGGGGGCACCCGGCGGCGGGTAGGCGGAGGCGGTCGGCTCGATCCGGGGCGGCAGCGGCCCGGGGCGAGCCGTCCCCGGCGGGAAGCCGCCGTCGCCCGGTGCCCCCGGGCCCGTGTCCGCCGACCCGTAGCCAGCAGTCATGATCGCCTTGCCCTCCCGTAGAAGCCCCGCACAGTTCCGGGCCCGATGATGCCTCACCCGCGCAACGGCTCGATGGACCGTACCTGCGCCAACGGGGTTTGTCTTCCCCTATGTCCGGGCCCCCCGCGCGGGAGCCCGGCGCCCGCCCGGCCGACACACACCGGACCGGCTGCACCCACCGCGTCGCGTCGCGCACTAGGGTTGTCAGGTGACCGACGAACCACCCCTGCACCGTCGGGCCGCCGAAAGCCGTACGGGAAACGATGCGCACCACCCGCCGTCGGCCCCGCCGGAGCCGGCGGCCGTGGGGACCGAACCGCCCGCCGACGGGCCCGTGCCGCTGACCGCCCCGCGCGAGGGCACGCCCCAGCCTGCGGCCACCCCCGCCGACCTGGACGCGGTCGTGGCCCGCTTCGCGGCCGGCACCGGCCCCGTCGCCCTGGACGCCGAGCGCGCCTCCGGCTACCGCTACAGCCAGCGCGCCTACCTGGTGCAGCTGCGCCGGGCCGGCTCCGGCACGGCGCTCATCGACCCGCTGCCCCTGCCCGACCTGAGCGCCCTCGACGAGGTGATCGGCGAGGCCGAGTGGGTGCTGCACGCGGCCAGTCAGGACCTGCCCTGCCTGGCCGAGCTGGGCCTGCGCCCGCGCCGGCTGTTCGACACCGAACTGGCCGCCCGGCTGGCCGGCTTCGAGCGGGTCGGCCTGGCCGCGCTGACCGAGCAGCTGCTCGGCTTCAGCCTGGAGAAGCACCACTCGGCGGCCGACTGGTCGAGCCGCCCGCTGCCGGAGTCCTGGCTGACGTACGCCGCGCTCGACGTGGAGATGCTGGTCGACCTGCGCGACGCGCTGGACGAGGAGCTGGCCCGGCAGGGCAAGTCCGGGTGGGCGGCCGAGGAGTTCGCCGCGCTGGTCCGCACCGGCGCCCGGCCGCCGAAGGTCCGGGCCGAGCCGTGGCGCCGCACGTCCGGCATCCACCGGGTGCGCGGGGCGCGGGCCCAGGCGCGCGTGCGTTCCCTCTGGTACGCCCGGGACCAGATCGCGGCCCGGCGGGACGCGGCCCCGGGGCGGGTGCTGCCGGACTCGGCGATCGTCGCGGCGGCGGAGCTGGACCCGAAGGACGAGCGGACCCTGCTCACCCTGCCCGGTTTCGGCGGCCGCTCGGTGCGCCGGCTGGCCCGTACCTGGCTGGCGGCGCTCGACGACGCGCGGCAGCTGCCCGACGACGCGCTGCCCGTCGCGCCCACCGTCGAGGGCCCGCCGCCGCCGCACCGCTGGGCCGAGCGGGACCCGGTGGCCGCGGCCCGCCTGGCCCGGTGCCGGGAGGCGGTGGTCCGGATCGCCGGCGCGCACCGCCTGCCGCCGGAGAACCTGATCGCGCCGGACTCCGTCCGCCGGCTGGCCTGGGCGCCCCCGCAGGAGGTCGACGACGCGGCGGTCGCGGAGACCCTGCGCGGCTTCGGCGCCCGCGACTGGCAGATCACCCTCCTCGTCCCGTCGCTCACCGAGGCCCTCACGGACCCGCCCCCCGTCCCCTGACCGGGTGGTGTGGGGTGGGCCACACGGGGTTGGGTGCCAGCGATGGTTACTGACGAGTAGCATCCGGGGGAAACGCCCGTGCCGGCGACCTTCATCCGTTCCGTGGCGCCGCTCGCCGGCGCGGGGAGCGGATCATGGTCGAAGAGGAGGCTCAAGTGCCCCGTGAAGTTCGGGATGTCGTCTTCGTCGACGGTGTCCGCACCCCGTTCGGCAAGGCGGGTGGCATGTACGCCAACACCCGCGCCGACGACCTGGTCATCCGCTGCATCCGGGAGCTGCTGCGGCGCAACCCGCAGCTGCCCCCGGAGCGGGTCGAGGAGGTCGCCATCGCGGCCACCACCCAGATCGGCGACCAGGGCCTGACCATCGGCCGGACCGCCGCGCTGCTGGCCGGCCTGCCCAAGACCGTTCCCGGCTTCGCTATCGACCGGATGTGCGCCGGCGCCATGACGGCGGTGACCACCGTCGCCAGCGGCATCGCCATGGGCGCCTACGACGTCGCGATCGCCGGCGGCGTCGAGCACATGGGCCGCCATCCGATGGGCGAGGGCGTCGACCCGAACCCGCGCATCGTCGCCGAGAAGCTCGTCGACCCGTCCGCGCTGGTCATGGGAGCCACCGCGGAGAACCTGCACGACCGCGTACCGCACATCACCAAGCAGCGCACCGACGCCTTCGCGCTCGCCTCGCAGCAGAAGACCGCCAAGGCGTACGCCAACGGCAAGCTCCAGGGCGACCTGGTGCCGGTCTCGGTGCGCGACGAGGAGAACGCCTGGGGCCTGGCCACGGTGGACGAGGCGCCCCGGGACACCTCGCTGGAGAAGCTCGGCACCCTGAAGACCCCGTTCCGCCCGCACGGCAAGGTCACCGCGGGCAACGCGGCCGGGCTGAACGACGGCGCCACCGCGAGCCTGCTCGCCTCCGAGGACGTCGCCCGCGAGCTGGGCCTGCCGGTCGCCATGCGGCTGGTGTCGTTCGGCTTCGTCGGCGTCGAGCCCGAGGTGATGGGCGTCGGCCCCATCCCGTCGACCGAGAAGGCGCTGCGCCTCGCCGGGCTGACCATCGGCGACATCGGCCTGTTCGAGCTGAACGAGGCGTTCGCCGTGCAGGTGCTCGCCTTCCTCGACCACTTCGGCCTCGCCGACGACGACCCGCGGGTCAACCCGTGGGGCGGCGCCATCGCCATCGGCCACCCGCTCGCCTCCTCCGGCGTCCGGCTGATGACCCAGCTGGCCCGGCAGTTCGCCGAGCACCCCGAGGTCCGCTACGGCCTCACCGCCATGTGCATCGGCATCGGCATGGGCGGCACCGTGATCTGGGAGAACCCCCACTGGGAGGGTGGAGACAAGTGAGCGCGAGGAACGAGCCGGGCTTGCGAGTCCCGCAGTCGCGAACGGAGAAGGCACAGTGAGCGCGAGGAACGAGCCGGGCTTGCGAGTCCCGCAGTCGCGAACGGAGAAGGCACAGTGAGCGCGCTCGCCGCACCGAACGAGGTCGTCACCAGGGCGCTGCTGCGTCAGGTGAACGTACCGGGGCTGGACCGACCGGCCGCCCTCATCACCCTGGACAACGGCTTCGACCACACCAAGCCGAACAGCTTCGGCCCGGGCGGTCTGACCAGCCTGGACGAGGCGATCACCGCCGCCCTGGCGGCGAACCCGGCGTTCGTCGCGGTGACCGGCAAGCCGTACGTCTTCTGCGTGGGCGCGGACATCACCAGCCTCCCGCAGCTCGCCGACCGCGAGCAGGCCCTCGAGATCGGGCGGCTCGGCCACCGGGTCTTCGCCCGCCTCAAGGACAGCGAGGTCCCGACCTTCGCCTTCGTCAACGGCGCGGCGATGGGCGGCGGCCTGGAGCTGGCGCTGCACTGCCACTACCGGACGCTCTCCGGCGGCGCGGCGGCGCTCGCCCTGCCCGAGGTCTTCCTCGGCCTGGTTCCGGGCTGGGGCGGCACCCAGCTGCTGCCGAACCTGATCGGCATCCCGGCGGCGACCCAGGTGATCATCCAGAACCCGCTGATGCAGAACAAGATGCTCAAGCCGAAGCAGGCCGCCGAGATGGGCATCGCGGACGTGCTGCTGGAGCCGGCGGACTTTCTGGAGCGGTCCCTGGAGTGGGCCGCCGGCGTCGTGCGGGGCGAGGTCACCGTGACCCGGCCCGAGGTCGACAAGGACATGTGGGCGGGCGTGCTCTACTTTGCCCGGCAGACCCTCGACCAGCGGCTGCACGGCGCGGTCCCGTCGGCCTACAAGGCACTGGACCTGCTGGAGACGGCGAAGGACGCCGACTTCGCCACCGGTACCGCCGCCGAGGACGAGGCCCTCGCCGACCTCGTCTTCTCCGAGGAGCTGCGCAGCGGCCTCTACGCGTTCGACCTGGCGCAGCGGCGGGCCAAGCGGCCGGCCGGGGCGCCGGACAAGGGCCTGGCCCGGCCGGTCACCAAGGTGGGCATCGTCGGTGCCGGCCTGATGGCCAGCCAGCTCGCCCTGCTCTTCGCCCGCCGTCTCCAGGTGCCGGTCGTGCTGACCGACCTGGACCAGGCCCGGGTCGACAAGGGCGTGGGCTACGTGCACACCCAGATCGAGAAGGCCGTCAGCAAGGGCCGGATGGACAAGGGCACGGCGGCCAAGCTGTACGGGCTGGTCAGCGGCGCGGCCAAGGCAGAGGCCTTCGCCGCGCCGCAGCCGGGCCAGCTCACGTCGTTCGCTGACTGTGACTTCGTCATCGAGGCGGTCTTCGAGGACCTGGCCGTCAAGAAGCAGGTCTGGGCCGAGCTGGAGAAGGTCGTCAGGCCGGAGGCGGTGCTGGCCACCAACACCTCCTCGCTGTCGATCACGGCGATGGCCGCGGAGCTGGAGCACCCCGAGCGGGTGGTCGGCTTCCACTTCTTCAACCCGGTGGCGGTGCTGCCGCTGCTGGAGATCGTCCGGGGCGAGCGGACGGACGACGCGACGCTCGCCACCGCGTTCGCGGTCGGCAAGCAGCTGAAGAAGTCCTCCGTGCTGGTCAAGGACGCCCCGGCGTTCGTGGTGAACCGGCTGCTCACCCGCTTCCTCGGCACCGTCTTCGCCGCGGTGGACGCGGGCACCCCGCTGGACGTGGCGAACGGCGCGCTGGACCCGCTGGGCCTGCCGATGCGCCCCCTCGCCCTGCTCCAGCTCGTCGGGCCGGCCGTGGCGTACCACGTGGGTGGGACCCTGCACGCCGCCTTCCCGGAGCGCTTCGGCGTCAGCGAGAACCTCAAGCGGATCGCCGACTCGGGTCAGCCGATCGTCGTCGACGACCAGGTCAACGACGAGGTGGCCAAGCTGCTCGTGGTCGGCGACCAGCCGCTCACCGCCGAGCAGGTACGGCAGAACGCGCTCGACGCGCTGGCCGAGGAGATCCGGCTGATGCTCGACGAGGGCGTCGTCGCCGAGGCGCAGGACATCGACCTGTGCATGATCCTCGGCGCGGGCTGGCCGTTCCACCTGGGCGGCATCACGCCGTACCTGGACCGGACGGGCACCTCCGAGCGGGTAACCGGGCGCCGGTTCCTGCCGCACGGGGTGGCGAGCCTGCCCGCCTGATCCACACCGCCCCCGCGTTCGCGGTGGTTGCCCCGTCCGGCTTGGATGGTGGTGGCCACCGCGATCGTCGTTGTGCCCGGTCCAGTCGGGATCGGGACTGCGGAATCGCTCCGTGGCTGGCTACGATCACCCGTTCGCACCCTCGCCTGGAGCTGATCAATGTCCTCACCGCCGGTCGATCCCTGGTCCGGGCAGCCGGAGCACGACGCGCACTACGACTTCCACCCGCCGCGCCCGCAGGGCCACCCGGTCCCGCCCGCCGACGGCTGGCGTCCGCCGCCGGCACAGCAGCCGTACGAGGGCGGCTGGCCCGGCACGCCATCCCCCGGTCCCCCGCCGGCGCAGCCTTACCCCACCCAGCCGTACGGCGGTTATCCCGTCACGCCGCAGTCCGGCTTCCCCGCCGGCCAGTACGTCGGCTACCCGCCGGCCCCCGCGGGCGGCGGCCAGCCGGCGCGGTCGCACCAGCTGCTCCTGGCCCTGGGCATCGTCGGGCTGCTGGTGCTCTGCCTCGGCGGCGGCGGCCTGGCCTACGTCGCCTACGACGGCGACCGGGGCGCCGACCCGACGCCCACCCCGACCGTGGCGCGGAGCTCGGCGTCGAGCGCCACGCCGAGCGCCGCCACGTCGTCGGAGCCCACCCCGTCGCCGGAGCCCAGCGCCAGCCCGCAGATCAGGGTCGTCACCCCGGAGACCCTCGCGGGCCGCGCGAAGAGCACCGAGCCGACCCTGCGCAAGGCGGCCGACGACATGGTCCGGGAGCTGAAGTCCTCGGTGCAGGGCGAGACCGCCGTCGCCGGCGCCTTCTACGGCAGCGCCGACCAGCGAAACATGATCATGGTGATCGCCGCCTCCACCTTCGTGCTCAACCCCGCGGGCGAGCTCGACGACGCGGTCAAGGGGATGTCGAAGGATCTCTCCGTCAAGCGGATGACCACCATCGCGCCGGGTCCCCAGGGCGGCGAGGCCAAGTGCGGCGACGGCGAGTCCGCCGGCGTGCCGCTGGGCGTCTGCGCCTGGGCCGACCACGGCAGCGTCGGCATCATCGTGATGTTCTTCTCGTCCGCGGCCGCCTCGGCGGCGGAGTTCGTCGCCATCCGCGGCCAGATCGAGCAGAAGTACTGACCGTACGGCGACGCGGGGGCCCGTCCACACCGGGTGGACGGGCCCCTTCGCGTCAGCCCGCCGTGGCGGCCCGCTCGGCGGCGGAGCGCAGCACGCAGAACTCGTTGCCCTCCGGGTCGGCGAGCACCACCCAACCCGAGCCGTCGGCGCGCCGCCGGTCGGCGACCTGGGTGGCGCCGATGCCCACCAGCCGCGCGACCTCCTCGTCCCGGGTCCGGTCCGCGGGCTCCAGGTCGAGGTGCAGGCGGTTCTTCACCGCCTTGCCCTCGGGCACCGCCAGGAAGAGCACCTCCGGGCCGCCCGGAGGCAGCAGCATGGCCTCCGGGTCGCCCGGGAAGTCGTCCGGCTGGCGGGGGCAGTCGAAGACCTGCGCCCAGAACCCGGCCAGGGCGTACGTGTCGCGGCAGTCGATGCCGATGTTGTGGATCCTCGCGCTCACTGCTGTTCCTCCCCGGTGCACGCACCCGCCCGCTCCGCCGCGCCACGCGGGACGCGGAACTCGTTGCCCTCCGGGTCGGCGGGCGACACCGGGCCGGCGCCGGCGGCGTGCCGCCGGTCCGTGACCAGGGCCGCGCCGAGGCCGAGCAGCCGCTCGGCCTCCGGGTCACCGGGGGCGTCGTCGGCGTGCCGGGCGTACCCGTGCACCGCCGACCAGAAGCCGGAGGAGGCGTAGGTGTCGTGACAGTCGAAACTGATGTTGTGGATCCGTGGATGCACGGGTTCCTCCGCTAGGGTTGGAGGCGCCCCGCGTGCGTGAGGGTCAGCCGGCGGTGCGGGGCGCGGAGGTCATTACGGTGGACATCGACGCACCCCCCTCCGGTCCTCGAGCTGACACCATGATCCTTCCACCGGAGCGGCTCCGCCCGCAACCCCGCCCGCCGGTCAGCGACGGGCGGCCGGTTCCCCGGCGGTGATCGCCGGCGCGGCCTCCGCCGCCGGCAGGGTGACCGTGACCTCCAGCCCGCCACCGGGCTGGGCGATCACCTTGACGGCGCCGCCGTGCGCGTCGCAGACCGCCCGGACGATGGAGAGCCCGAGACCCGAGCCGCGCGCGCCCGTACGCTCCCGGCCACCGCGGCGGAACGGCTCGAACAGGCCCGGCACGTCGGCCTGGTCCACCTCGAACCCGGTGTTGCCGACCACCAGCCAGGACCGGCACCCGTCCGAGCCGGTACGCACCCAGAGCCGGCCGTGCAGGTGGTTGTAGCGGATCGCGTTCTCGATCAGGTTGCCGGCCAGCCGGTCGAGCAGCCCGGGGTCGCCGACGACGGGCGCGGACTCCAGCGAGGTCTGCACCCGCAGCTTGATCCGCTCCACCTCCCGGCGTACCGCCGACAGGGCGTTCGCGGTGCCCGCGGCGAGGTCGCACTCGGTGCGGCGGCCCAGCCGGCGGCCCGCCTGCGCCTCGCTGCGGGCCAGCACCAGCAGGGCGTCGACCAGGCCGTTGGCCCGCTCCGAGGCGTCCCGGACCACGGTGGCCATCCGGCGGTACTCGGCCGCGTCCGCCTCGTCGTCGCTGAGGGTCACGTCGATCTCGGTACGCATCACCGCCAGCGGGGTGCGCAGCTCGTGCGAGGCGTTGGCGACGAAGCGCTTCTGCGCCTCGAACGCGGCGGCGATCCGGTCCAGCATCGCGTCGAAGGTCTCCGCCAGCTCCGCCACCTCGTCGTCGGCGCCCGAATAGCCGATCCGCTGGTCCAGGGTGGTCTCGCCGAGCCGGCGGGCGGTGGCGGTGACCTGGTGCAGCGGGCGCAACGCCCGGCCGGCCACCGCGTACGCGCCGGCCACCCCGACGACGCTGATCGCCAGCAGCGCCACCAGGCCCTTGGCCAGCAGCTCCCCGCTGGCGGAGTCGACCAGCTGCCGCTGCCACTGCGCCGCGTCCAACGACCGGCCGTCGGCCAGCACCACCGTGGTGCCGGGGAGCAGCTCGTCGGTCGGGCGGAGCGCGTCGCGGACCAGCAGCCAGGCCAGCAGCACCAGGATCGCGCCGGCCCCGACCAGCAGCACGCCGTTGAGCAGGGTCAGCCGCAGCCGCAGCGTGGGCCGCAGCCGGGAGCGGCGGCCCGCCGCGTCGTCCCGCGACCGCAGGGCTCGCCGGACCGGCTCACTCCTCGCGCTCACCGTGCCACCCTCATTCGCGACTGCGGGGCTCGCAAAACCCGCTCACTCCTCGCGCTCACCGTGCCACCCTCATTCGCGACTGCGGGGCTCGCAAAACCCGCTCACTCCTCGCGCTCACCGTGCCACCCTCATTCGCGACTGCGGGGCTCGCAAAACCCGCTCACTCCTCGCGCTCACCGTGCCACCCTCATTCGCGACTGCGGGGCTCGCAAAACCCGCTCACTCCTCGCGCTCACCGTGCCACCCTCATTCGCGACTGCGGGGCTCGCAAAACCGGCTCACTCCTCGCGCTCACCGTGCCACCCTCATTCGCGACTGCGGGGCTCGCAACACCGGCTCACTCCTCGCGCTCACGCCGACGGCTCCGGGGTGCGGTAGCCCGCGCCGACCACCGTCTCGATCAGCGGCGGGTCGCCGAGCTTCTTGCGCAGCGTCATCACGGTCACCCGGACGATCGTGGTGAACGGATCGGTGTTGGCGTCCCAGACCCGTTCCAGCAGCTCCTCGCTGGAGACCACCGCGCCGCGCGCCTTGAGCAGCTCGCAGAGCACGCCGAACTCCTTGTTGGTCAGGTCGACCGGCTGGCCGCCCCGGGTGGCCACCCGGCGGGCCGGGTCGAGGACCAGATCGGCGAGTTCCAGCACCGGCGGCGCCGCCGGGGTGGCGCGCCGGCCGAGCGCCTGCACGCGGGCGACGAGCTCGTCGAAGGCGAAGGGCTTGGGCAGGTAGTCGTCCGCGCCGAGCTGCAACCCCTCCACCCGGTCGGCGACGGTGCCGCTGGCGGTCAGCATCAGCACCCGGGTGAGCGTGCCGGAGGCGGCCAGCTCGGCGCAGATCTGGTCGCCGTGCACGCCGGGCAGGTCCCGGTCCAGCACCACCACGTCGTACCGGGTGACGAACGCCATCTCGTGGCCGCTGTCGCCGTCGTAGGCGACGTCCACCGCCATGCCCCGCTTGCGCAGCCCGCGCGCGATCGCGTCGGCGAGGTTGCGCTCGTCCTCGACCACCAGTACCCGCATCCCGGCCTCCTCGCGCCCCTGACCACCCACAACCTAGCGCCGGCGGCCAACCCGGGCCGCACCCGCCGTCCCGGGCCGGGCCCATTGCAGAAAACCTTCGTCGTACGCGATGCTTCCGGCACCAACCTTCACGACGGGACGGGGAGACGGATGACCCACGCGACGCCGGGCGGCCGACGCGACATCGCCTACCGGGGCTTCGGCTTTCCCGGCGACGCCGGGCTGGGGAGCATGGCCGGCCTGCGCGCGGGCGCACGGGGTCTCGAACTGGCCGACCCGGTCGACCGGCTCGACCACACCGACGCCGACGGCCGCACCCGCCGGTACGCGGCCGGCAGCTGGACCTCCCCGACCGTGCCCGTCGGCTTCGCCGTACGCGACGTGGTGCCCTCGTGGACCGGCGACACCCCCGGCGACAGCTGGCTGCGCGTGGAGCTGCGGGGCTGGCGCGACGACGCCCCGGTCACCGGGTGGTACGTCCTCGCCGAGTGGGCGGCCGCCGACCACGCGTTCCGCCGGACGACCGTGCCCGGACAGCGCGACGGCGACGCCCGGGTGGAGACGGACACCCTCGTGGTGACCGACGCCACGGTCACCGCCTGGCAGGCCCGGGTGACCCTGCTGCGGCCGGAGGACGCCGACACCACCCCGGTGCTGCGCACCGTCGGGGCGGTCGCCGCCGGCCCGCGCCCGGCGTCGACACCCGAGCCGGCCGGCGACGACTCCCCGTCGACGCCGGCCGCCCGGGGCACCGTGCTGGACGTGCCGCGCTACTCGCAGCGGCTGCACGCCGGCGCCCACCCCCAGTGGGGCGGCGGCGGGGACTCCTGGTGCAGCCCCACCTGCACCTCGATGGTGCTGGCCTTCTGGGGCGCCGCCCCGGCCCCGGAGCGGTACGCCTGGGTGGCCCCGACCGGCCCGCGTCCGGTGGTGGTGCACGCCGCGCGGCACTGCTACGACCACGCCTACGGGGCCGGCAACTGGCCGTTCAACACCGCGTACGCCGGCCTGCACGGCGTGGACGCCTTCGTCACCCGGCTGCGCTCGCTGGCCGAGGCCGAGGCGTTCGTGGCCGCCGGCATCCCGCTGATCGTCTCCGCCGCCTTCCGGGCCGGCGAGGTGCCCGGGCTGGACTACGACACCGCCGGGCACCTGATGGTCCTGGTCGGCTTCACCGAGGCCGGCGCGCCGGTGCTCAACGACCCGTACGCGCCGGACGACGACGCGGTGCGCCGGACCGTCGACCGGGGCCGGTTCGAGGCCGCCTGGCAGGGCGGCAGCGGCGGCGTGGCGTACGTGCTCCGGCCGCAAAGCGTGCCGCTGCCCCCGGCGCCGCAACAGCCGAACTGGTGACCGCGGCGGCCCGGCCGGCTCGCCGCGCCGGGCGGCGGGCTCAGCCGGGCAACCGCCAGACGCCGTAGTCGCCGCCGCGGACCCGGCACAGCAACGTCGTGCCGACGCCGCCCCGGCAGTCCCCGGAGGCGTCCCGCAGCACGTCGAGCACCCGGACCCGACCGGCGGCGACGTCCAGCTCGCCGACCACCAACCCACCCCCGGTGGCGGCCGGCCGGACGGCGAGCAGCCGCTCGCCGTCGTGCCCCGGCACCAGCTGCCACGTGCCGAGGTCGGCGACCTCCCGGCCGGTCGCCGCGTCGAGCACGGCGAGCCGCTCCCCGACGGGCCCGTGCGCCATCGCGAGCAGCCGCCCGCCGCGGTGGTCCGACACACCCAGCCACCGGTCCCCGGTCCACCGGACCGTCCCGGTGGCCGGGTCGAGGGCGCTGAAGCCGCCGGTGCGCCCGTTGACGCAGAGCACCTCGCCGCAGTCCTCGACGTGGCCCGCCAGCGGCAGGCGTGCCTCCCAGCGCGGCCGCAGCCCGTCCAGCCCGTACGCCGTCACCACGCCGGCCTCCGGCCGCAGGGCCAGCAGCAGACCGTGGGCCACCGTCGCGTACCCGAAGCCGGGCAGCTCACCGAGGCGCAGGTCCGCGGCGTGCAGCACGGCGCCGGTGCGGACGTCGCGCACCTCGACCCGCCCCCGGGCGGACGCCAGCACGACCCGGTCGACCCGCCCGCCGCGGACGCTGTACATCGCGCCCCCGCGAGACGTGGACAGCGACCAGATCGCCCGCCCGGAGGTCGGGTCCACCGACCGCACCGTGCCGGCGTCCTCCCCGCCGCTCTGCAACAGCAGCGTCCCGGCGGAGTCCCACCAGGGATAGCCCGGCTGGCGCCAGCGCTCGCGGCCGGTCCCGGCGTCGAGCGCGACCGTCCAGCCCCCGTCCTGCTCACCGGTGACCGCGAAGAGAACCACGCCCCGCCCGCTGCGGGCCTGCCAGAACCGCCCCGCCGCCGGCACCGGGGCGCGCCACACCCGGGTCGCGGGGCGGCCGGCGGCCGGCTCCCGCCCGGGCAGGGCGTAGGCGCGCACCTCGACCGTGCCGGTCTGCCCCTCGGCGGGCTCGACGACGTAGAGCCGGTCGGCGTCGAGGAACGCCTCCGCCCCCACGGCCGCCGGCACCACGAACGAGTCGCGGCGCGGCGCCGGCGCCGCGCCGCCCACCGTCGCCACGACCAGCGCGAGCGCCAGCACCACCCGCAGCGGCCGGCCGGCGGCCCGGGGCGGGCGGGGCGGCGGGGCCTCCGGGCCCGGCTCGTCGCGCAGCTCGCCGAGGTCGATCAGCGCCACGCCCCCGCCTCCCCGTCCGGGCCGTCCGGCAGCTCCCAGACGCCGAGCCCGCCGCCCTCGCGCCGGCAGACGACGAACGCCCCGTGCACGCCGCATCCCCCCGCCACGCCGCGCAGCACCGCCAGCACCCGGACGCCCTCCCCGCGCTCGTCGACCCGACCGACCAGGAGCCGCCCGTCGCGCAGCCGACGGCGCACGACCGAACCGTCGGCCGAGACCGTCACGGGGGCGCCGACCTGCCAGCGGCCCAGCTGCCGCACCGGCCGACCGGTCGCCGCGTCGAGCAGCACGTGCTCCGCCACACCGCCGGAGGCGCGCCGGGCGGCCAGCAGCCGGCCACCGAGGGAACCCAGCACCGCCCCGTTGCCGAGGCGCCACCGGTCGGCGCCGGTGCCGGGGCCGAGCAGCCGCACGGCGGGCGACCCGTCCTCGAGACAGATCAGGACGCCGCAGTCGAAGGCGTCCGGCTGGTCGGCCGGGCCGCCCGGGACGCTCCACCGGCGGCGCAGGGCGGGAATCTCGTAGCCGCTGAGGCCGCCGGCCCCGTCGGCGAGCAGCACCAGTTCCCGCGTGACCGTCAGCACGCGGGGCCGGCCGGGTACGGCCGTAGCGGCGCGCACCGCGCCCGTGTCCGGGTCGCGCAGCTCCAGCCGCCCGCCGGCGAGCACCGTCAGCAGGTGCACCCGCTCGTCCCGCCGCGACAGCCGTACGTCCTCCTCGGCCAGCGGCCGCGACCACCGGACGGCGCCGTCGGCGGGGTCCACCGCCAGCAGCACGGACGCGCCCGCCGCGTCGAAGCCCCACACCAGCAGGTTGCCGGCCGGCGTGACGCCGCCCGGTCGCCCCTCGATCCGCCAACGCGTCCCGCCGTCGCGGACGGAGAGCCCGACGACCCACGACGCCGTGCGCTCCCCGGCCAGGCCCAGGACCATCAGATCGCCGACCCGCGCGGTGTGCAGCACCTGCCCCGGGGCGGGCATCGGCACCCGCCACAGGGGACGGCCGGAGGGCAGCCGGTGGGCCGTCAGCCGCGGCACCGGATCCTCGCCGGGCACGGCGTCGGGACCCGACGGACCGGCCACCAGCAGCACGTCGCCGACGAGCAGGACGTTCGCCTCCGGGCCGACCGGAATGGTGACGCCCGGTGGCTGCGCGGGCCGGGGCGCGGCGGCGGCCGGCGCCAGCAGGCAGAGCAGGGCGACCAGGGCCGGAGCCCGACGGCGCAGCAGCCGGCCCGGGCCGGGCCCGGCTGGCGTCGCGGTGTCCCGCCGCTCACCGAGGTCGATGACCGCCACTGCCGCCCTCTCCGTCACCCCACCCCCACGACGGCCCCGGTGGACCCGCCGGGCCGCACCGGGCCGACGGATGGGACGCCGGAGCGCCTGTACGATGGCCCGTCGTGGCTGTGCCGGTGGTTGACCCCTCGCTGAACTCCGTCTCCGAGCCCGTCGCGGCCGAGCCGACACGCCCGCCCCGGCGGCGGCCGTCCCGCGCCGACGTACTGGCCATCGGAGCCTATGTCCTGCTCGGCGTTCTCGTGTGCCTGAACTACTGGGTGGACGTGCAGAACCGGGTGTCGTCGCACCTGCCCACCGACCACAGCTGGTTCGAGTGGCTCTTCTCGCACGGCGCGTACTCGGTGCGGCACCTGGAGAACCCGCTCTTCACCGAGCGGCAGAACGCCCCGGACGGGGTGAACATGATGGCCAACACCTCGCTGCTCGGGGTGACGCTGCCGCTGGCGCCGCTGACCATGCTGCTCGGCCCGCAGGTCGTGTACGCCCTCTACCTGGGCGCCGCACTGGCCGCGACCGCCGGCACGTCGTACTGGATGCTGTCGCGGCACCTGGTGCGCTCCCGCGCGGCGGCCTTCGTCGGCGGCGCCTTCCTCGGCTTCGCGCCGGGCGTCGTGCACCACGCCAACGGCCAGCCCAACTTCGTCTCGAACTTCCTGCTGCCGCTGATCGTGGTGCGGGTGCTCCGGCTCGCCGAGCCCGGCCGGTGGCGGCGCAACGGCCTCGTGCTGGGCCTGCTGGTGGCGTACCAGATCTTCATCAACGAGGAGATGCTGCTGCTCACCGCGCTGGCCTGCCTGGTCGTCGTGCTCGCGTACGCGATCATGCGGCCGGCGCGGGCGTGGGCGGTGGCCGGCACCTTCGCCGCCGCGCTCGGCGTGGGCGGCGGGTTGGCGCTGCTGCTGACCGCCTACCCGATCTGGTTCCAGTTCAACGGCCCGCAGTCCTACCGGGGGTTGCAGGGCGGGGTCTTCCACAGCTGGGGCGAGGACCTGGCCGCCTTCGTCACCTTCGCCCGGGACACCGTGGCCGGCGACGAGGCGGTGGAGAAGACCATCGGGCTGACCGAGCAGAACACCTGGTTCGGCTGGCCGCTGGTGCTGGTGGCGCTGGTGGCGCTGGTGCTGCTGGTCCGCCGCTCGTTCCCCGCCCGGATCCTCGCGGTGCTGGTGGTGGTCTTCACGGTGGCCTCGATCGGCCCGAAGGTGCGCGTCAACGGGGTGGAGACGCGGACGGACGGCCCGTGGGCCTACATCTCCGACGACCTGCCGCTGGTCGAGATGATGATGCCGACCCGGCTGGCGCTCGTGGTGGCGGCGGCGCTCGGCGTGCTGCTCGCCCTGGCCTGGGACACGGTCGCCGGCAACGGCAGGCCGCCGGTGCCGGCCCCCCGCTCCGCCGCCGACGGCACCGTGACCGCCGGGTCGCGCCGCCGCTGGCTGCGGCCGGTCGGGTACGCGGCCATCGCGCTCGCCCTGCTGCCGCTCCTCCCGCGCCCGCTGCCCGCGCAGCCCGTCGACCCGCCGCCGCGCTTCATCACCGCCGGCGGCTGGCGCCCGTACGTGCCGCCGGGGCGGACCCTGGTGCCGGTGCCGATCCCGAGCAACGTGCACGGACTGCCCACCCTGCGGTGGAGCGCGCTGACGCAGCACGCGTTCCCGATTCCCGGTGGCTACTTCATCGGGCCCAACGAGCTGGGCGAGGGCGTCTTCGGCGCGCCGAACCGGCCGACCAGCACGCTGGTCTACTCCACGATGGACCTTAACGCGGTGCCCGCGCTCACCGACGAGAACCGCCGGCAGGCGCTGGAGGACCTGCGCTTCTGGCGGGCGTCCGTGGTGGTTCTCGGCGCGCATCCCCGCGAGGCGGTCCTGCGCGAGCTGGTGACCGGGCTCATCGGGCCGCCCCAGCGCGTCGACGACGTCT
Organism: Micromonospora sp. CPCC 205561; assembly: GCF_036906775.1. NCBI lineage: Bacteria > Bacillati > Actinomycetota > Actinomycetes > Micromonosporales > Micromonosporaceae > Micromonospora > Micromonospora sp. CPCC 205561. The sequence goes on from NZ_JBAKHV010000033.1 coordinate 15,515, forward strand.
GGCTCTGGGACGTCCGGCCGCTGGTCGGCTGAACCGCCGGCCCGCCGCCGGCGGGACCAGCGGTCGGGGCGGAAGCCGGCGGGGTGGGCCGAGCCGGCGGGGCGGGCGTCAGCCCACCAGCGGGCGGACGTCCCAGACGTGCGCGCCGGCCACCGTCCGGCCGGGGCCGAGGAGCGCCTCGACCGTACGCCGGACCGGCTCGCCGTGGTGCAGTCCGCCCTGGACCACCACGGCGGCGCGCCAGTGGCGCAGGTCCTCCAGCGCCTGCCGGCGGTGTTCCTCGGTGACCACCGGCACCTCGCCGGTCTCCGCCACCCGGCGCAGCAGCGTCGCGGTGGGACGGTCCGGCGCCCCCCACCGGGCGGCGGGGTCGTCGGCGGCCCGGGGGCCGATGAAGTAGCCGCCCGGGGCCGGGAAGGCCAACCCGGTGCGGGCCGACCAGAGCATCGCCGGGCTGACCCCGGCGCCCGTCACCGGCGGCACCGGCACCAGGGTCCGGCCCGGCGGGACGTACGCCCGCCAGCCGCCCTCGGCCACGAAGGTGGGCACCGGCCGGGCCGGCACCGTCCGGATCGGGGTGGGGATCAGCGGCAGCAGGGCGGCGGCCACCGCCCCACCCCAGAGCAGCCGCACCGGCACGCCGCCCGGCACCGCGCCGGCGGCGGTCACGGAGCGCGGGTCGCCCGTCGCCGGCGCGGGTCGCAGCCGGTCCAGCGAGAGGGCGAGCAGGACGCCCAGCACCGGTACGCAGACCAGCGGGAAGCGCGCCGGCACCGCGAGGTCGAGCAGCGGCACCCCGGCGACGAGCCGGTACGGCCCGGGGATGCCGGTGGGCGTGCCGTCCAGGCGGACCTGCCCGCCGAGGGAGAGCAGCGCGAAGAGCAGCCCGCAGACCGCCAGTGCGCGGACCAGCGGCCGGCGCCACAGCCAGATCACGATCACCACGGCGAGCACCAGCAGCCCGGGGCCGAAGAAGGAGTTCTCCTCGGTGGGGTTCGGCGCCAGCAGGCCGGGCAGGTGGTCGTCGCCGAGCACCGTCTGCCGCGCCGAGGCGGTGAACGACGCCGCGTCGAGCTGGTAGCCGTACGCGTGGAAGGGCATCCCCCGGTAGTGGCCCGGGCCGAAGAACTGGAACCACAGCGGGTACGCCAGCAGGGGCAGCGAGACCGCCACCCCGATCCCGATCCGGGCGAGCAGCGCGGGCCCCAGCCGGCGGGCCGCCGCCCGGTCCGCCGCCGCGTACGCGAGCGCGAACGTACCGGCCGCGAGGACCAGGAAGACCAGCACCTCCTCGCCGAGGAAGACCTGGTACGTCACCAGCAGCCCGAGCAGCACCCCGGGCCGCCGGACCCGGCGCGGGTCCGGGTGGAACACCAGCGCCAGGATCGCCGGGACCAGGAACTGCGCCGCCATGTGCAGGTGCGCCCCGGCCTGCGCGACCATGCCCGGGGCGAAGCCGCAGACCAGGCCGCCGACGGCCGCCGCCACCCGGGAGCCGGCCAGTCGGCGGCGCAGCAGGGCGTACCAGGCGGTCGCGGTGCCGGCGAGGCAGCAGACCACTGCCACCAGGAACGCCGCCTGCGAGCCGAACAGCAGGGTGACCGGGGTCAGCGGCACGCCCAGGCCGAGCACCGACGTGTTGGCCATCAGGTTCACCCCGTCCGGGGCGTTCAGCGCCGAGCTGTGCAGCGGGTTCTCCAGGCCCGTCACCGCCCGGGCCGCGCGGGCCAGCATCCACTCGAAGAGGATCTGGTCCCCCGCCTGGTGGAAGAGCCGGCCCGGGCGCCCCCACTGGCCGGTCGTCAGCAGCGCCGCGAGGCCGAGGTAGCCGGCGACGACCAGCGCGTCGGGCGCCCGTACCGGCAGCCGGCGGGGACGCCGGGCGGGGGTCGCCTCGACGGTGCCGGACGCCGTCGGGGCGGTCATCAGGCCGGCTGGTCCGTCAGCGCCCGGACGTCCCAGACCCAGACGTCCAGCTCCCGGCGGCCGGGACCGACCAGCTGCTCGACCGTACGCCGCAGCGGCTCGGCGTGGTGCTGGCCGACCGGGAGCACCAGGATGGCCGCCCGCCAGTACCGCAGCTCGTCCAGCGAGCGGCGGCGCTGCCGGTCGTCGAGCTTCGGGGTGCGGCCGGTCGAGGCGACCTCCTCCAGCAGCTGCCCCACCCCGCTGGGCCGGCCGCCGAAGCGGCCCGGGTCGCCGGTGTTGCCGTTGCGCGGCGCGAGGAAGTACCCGCCGGGGATCTTGAAGTCGAGGTTGGTCGAGGCGGCCCAGCGCATCCCGTGGGTGTGACCCATGTTCGGCACCGGGATCGGCACCAGGGTCTGCTCCGGCCCGACGTAGCCGCGCCACCGGTCGGCGGTGATGAAGTCCGGCACCGGCGGGCGGGAGGTCACCTTCAGCGGCATCGGCGCGATCGGCAGCAGCGCCAGGACCAGCCCGGCCACGGTGAGCGTGCGCAGCGTCCGCCGCTCCACCGGCAGCGCCCGGGAGCGCTCGACGGCAAGCGCCAGCAGGATGCCGATCACCACGCTGGTGATCAGGCCGAAGCGGGTCGGCACCACCGCGTCGAGCAGCGGCAGCCGGACCAGCCACTCCCACGGCCCGGTGAACAGCGTCCGGTCCCACCAGGAGACCCGCTCGCCGAGGGAGAGCACGGCGAAGAACACCCCGGTCACCGCCAGCGCCCGGACGAGCAGCTCACCCCGCAGCCAGAGCACGATGCCCACGGCGATCAGGGCGAGGCTCCAGCCGAAGAAGGCGTTCTCCTCCGAGTAGTTCGGGGCGAGGTTGACGTTCGCGCGCTCGTTGCCGCCGATCGTGGGCGAGCCGGGCGCGAAGAAGGCCGCGATGTCGTTGCCGTAGTCGCGTACCGCGTCGCTCAGCCCGTGGTACGCCATCGGGCCGGCGAACTGGACGTAGAGCGGGTACGCCAGCAGCCCTCCGGCGAGGACGGTGCAGATCGCGAGGGCCTTCGCCAGCGGTCGCCACGCGGCCCACCAGAGCGCGGGCCGCTGGGCGAGCACGGCGAGCAGGAACACCCCGCAGGCGAGCGCGGTGAAGAGCAGGATCTCCTCGTTGATGAACGCCTGCGCGGTGACCATCAGGGCGAGCAGCGCGCCGTCGCGCCACGGCCGCCGGGACCGGGTGATGACCAGCACCCGCCAGACGATGAACGGCAGCAGGAACTGGGAGATGATGTTGGGGTGCCAGTTGGCGTGCGACAGCATCGCCGGTGAGAAGCCGCAGAACCAGCCGCCGACCGCGGCCGCCAGCGGGCTGCGCACGACGTGCCGGGAGAGCACGAGGTACCAGGCCGAGGCGGTGCCGGCGAGCGCGAGCGTGACCAGCACCACGAACGTCACGGCCGGGCCGAAGAGCAGCGTCACCGGCACCATCGGGATGCCCAGCGCGAGGATGGCCGTGTTGGCCATCAGGTTGACTCCGTCGGGGTAGTTGAACTGCTCGGTGAAGAACGGGAACTCGCCGTGCAGCACGACGCGTACCGAGTGGGCGAGGAAGAACTGCACCTGGGCGGGGTCGCTGCTGTAGAGCGAGGCGACCCGGCCGGCCGGGTCCACCCAGATCTGGCTGGTCACCCACACCGCGGCGAGCAGGAATAGCCCGAGGACGGCGAGGTCCTGCCGCCGCCGGGTCCACCGCCGCGGCCGGGCCGCGCCGGCCGCCCCGTCCGTCCGGCCGGCCTTCCCGTCGGCCCTGTCGGCCCGGTCGGTGGCGAGGGTCGCGCCGGGGCTGCCGGACCCGTCGTCGGCGCCCCCCGCGTCCGGCGTACGGTCGCCGGTGCCGTCGCCCACGGGCGGCGCCACGGGTTCGGACGCGGCGACGTCGGATTCCGACCAGGATTCGGCGCGGGTCTCGGCAGGCGTCACAGTCGGCGGAGTCTACCCGAGCGGGACATTCACCCTGAAACCGCGGCGGCGTCCCTTGTGGCCGCCGCCGGGCACCGCCCGCGACCTGCGTGCGGACGGTGGTCGAGGTGCCGCGTCCGGGTGATCGGACATCTCGTACTATGGCGCTTTCCGTAAGACGACGGCTGAGGCGATCGAGGGGGCGTACAGGTGGCTCCAGTCCGCCGGCGCGGCATCACGGCCACCGCACTGCTGACCCTGCTGCTCACCGCGACCGCCTGCGGCCCGGTGGCCGACCGGCGGCCGGGCGACCTGCGGGTCGGCTACGACAGCCTGGACGGCGACCTGCGGGTCTGGCCGCCCCGCGGCACCCTGGCGGGCGACGGCGCCGTCCGGTCGGCGGTCACCGGGGCGGTGCGCGACTGGCGGTCACCGGCCGACGACCGGGTGCACCTGCCCACGTCGGGAATCCTCTGGTCGGGCGAGGTCGACGGGGCGCCGCTGGTCCTGGTGGCCGCGGACGTGCCCGGCGAGCGCGCCTCCTGGCTGCTCCAGGTGACCGCCGAGGGCGGCCGGTACGCGGTCACCCGCGCCGCCGAGTACACCGACCCGGGCTACCTCGTCTACTCCGACGTGCTGCCCGTGCACACCGCCGACGGGCGGCGCTACCTGACGTCCGGCCGGGTGCAGCGGCTGCTCGGGCCGGACGGCCGCGCGCTGCGCGACACCGACGGCCTCACCGAGCCGGTGGACGTGCCGGCCTGCCGGGCGGTCCCGGTGACCGCCACCCTGCGGGCCACCGAGGCGCTGCCCCGGGGCCGCGCCGCCGACCGGCTGCTGGACCTCGGCACCGGCACCACCGACCCGCGCTATCCCCTGGTGCGCGACGAGAGCGGTTCCGGCAAGCGGGCCCTCAAGGGCCTGGACACCTGCCGGCTCGCCGGCGAGGAAGGGCCGTTCGGCAGCGTCCCCCGGCGGATCGGCGACCGGGACGCGCCGCGCTCGGTGCCGTCGTCCTGGCCGCTGACCAAGCTGGCCGTGCGCACCCTGGGCGAGGTCGCCCTCGGCGGCGGGGAGCCGGCCGAGCTGGAGCAGCTGAGCTGGGAGACGTCCGACGGGACGATGACCGCCGTGGTCTACCGCCCCGCCGACGGGGGCACCCCGGTCGTCTCCCCCGCCGACCGCTCCAGCCCCCTGCAGACGTACGCGCTGCCGGTGCCGGGGCAGCCGCTGGCCGTGCTGAGCTGGCGGGCGACCCGCGACAGCTCGCTGTCGACACCGCCGAACACCCCGCGCCTGGTGGACCGGCCGGGGCTGGTCGTGGTGCCGATGCCGTCGCGCACCGAGACGTTCAGCCTGGCCGGGGCGGAGAAGACGCACTACCGCTCGATCGCTCCCCGCTGACCCCGCCCGCCCCTTCCCCGGCCCGGGCAGCGCGGTCGGGGGATGCGCGGCGGCGGGCGCCCCGGGGATCCGGGGCACCCGCCGTCGGCGTTCGAGCGGTCAGTTCTGCGTGGCGGCGTCGTCGACGGTGATCACCGGCTCGACCGGCTCCGCGTCCAGCCGCGAGATCCAGCCGGTCACGTCGCGGGCCACGTCCTGCGCGGTCAGGCCGAGGTCGGCGAGGATCTGCGCGCGGGTGCCGTGCGGGTGCCAGCCGGCCGGTACGCCCAGGTCACGCAGCGGCACCCGGACGTCGGCGTCCCGCATCGCCTGGCCGAGGGCGTCACCGACGCCGCCGACCCGGACGCCGTCCTCCACGGTGACCACGAGGCGGTGCCGGGCGGCCAGCTCGACCAGCTCGGCCGGGACCGGCCGGACCCAGCGGGGGTCGACCACGGTGACGCCGTAGCCCTGCTCGGCGACCCGGGTCGCCACCTCCATGCCGAGCTGGCCGAAGGAGCCGACCGCGACCAGCAGCACGTCCGTACGCGCCGACTCGGCCAGCACGTCGACGGTCCCGACCCGGCGCAGGGCCGGCAGGTCGGCGGCGACGGTGCCGGTCGGGAAGCGGACGATGGTCGGGCCGTCGTCGACGCCGACCGCCTCGCGCAGCTCCTCGCGCAGGGTGGCGGCGTCGCGGGGCGCGGCGATCCGCAGCCCCGGCACGACCCCGAAGACGGACATGTCCCAGATGCCGTAGTGGCTGGGCCCGTCGGGGCCGGTGATGCCCGCCCGGTCCAGTACGAAGGTCACCGGTAGCCGGTGCATCGCCACGTCCAGCAGTACCTGGTCGAAGGCGCGGTTGAGGAAGGTCGCGTAGACCGCCACCACGGGGTGCAGCCCGCCGAGGGCCAGGCCGGCGGCCGAGGTGGCCGCGTGCTGCTCGGCGATGCCCACGTCGTAGACCCGGTCGGGGTACTTGCGGGCCAGCTTGGCGATGCCGGTCGGCTCGGCCATCGCGGCGGTGATGCCCACCACGTCGGGCCGCTCGTCGGCGATCGCGACCAGCTCGTCGGCGAAGACGTGGGTCCACTTCACCGAGGGCGCGGCGACCAGCTTGCCGGTCTCCACGTCGAACGCGCCGCCGGGGCCGTGCAGGCAGTCGGCCTCGTCCTCCTCGGCCGGGCGGTAGCCGTAGCCCTTGCGGGTGACCGCGTGCACGATCACCGGGCCGCCGAAGTTCTTCGCCGCCCGCAGCGCCGACTCGACCGCCTCGCGGTCGTGGCCGTCGACCGGGCCGACGTACTTGATGCCGAGGTCCTCGAACATGGCCTGCGGGGCGACGGCGTCCTTGATGCCCCGCTTGACGGCGTGCAGCACCTCGTACATGGGCCGGCCGACCAGCGGCGTCGAGCCGAGCGCCTCCTTGACGGTGTCGAGCACCTTCTCGTAGCCCGGGTTCAGCCGCAGCGAGGAGAGGTGGTCGGCGAGCCCGCCGATGGTCGGCGCGTAGGACCGGCCGTTGTCGTTCACCACGATCACCAGCGGGTTGCCGGCGGTGGCGATGTTGTTCAGCGCCTCCCAGCACATGCCGCCGGTGAGCGCGCCGTCGCCCACCACCGCGACCACGCTGCGCTGCTCGCCGCGCAGCGCGTACGCCTTGGCCAGGCCGTCGGCGTAGGACAGGGCGGTGGAGGCGTGCGAGTTCTCGATCAGGTCGTGCTCGCTCTCGGCCTGGCTGGGGTAGCCGGAGAGGCCGCCGCGCTGGCGCAGCTTGTCGAAGCCGGCCTGCCGCCCGGTGACGATCTTGTGCACGTACGCCTGGTGGCCGGTGTCGAACAGGAACCGGTCGCGCGGGGAGTCGAAGACCCGGTGCATCGCCAGGGTCAGCTCGACCACGCCCAGGTTGGGCCCGACGTGCCCGCCGGTGCGCGAGACCTTGGTGATCAGGAAGTCACGGATCTCGGCGGCGAGAACGTCCAGCTCCTCGGCGGACATCCGCTTGACGTCCTGCGGACCCCGGACGGTGGCCAGCAGCCCGGTGTGGTGGACCGTGCCCTCTTCAACGCTCATGACGCAAGAGTCTATCGGCCGTGCGACACCCCGCCGCCTGGCCCGGAGGCCCACCCACCCGCCCGGGGCGCTGATCGCCTGGTCAGCCCGCCGTCCGGGCCCGGCGGCGCGCGGCGATCGAACGGCCGGCCGGCACGCCGGGCGGGCCGCCGGCGCCCGGGACACCCGGGCCGACCGGAGGGTCAACCGGCGATCCGCAGCCGGCGGGGCGCGGCGACGGCCGGGGACTGCCGGTACGCCGGCCCGGACGGGGTCCAGGAGCCCAGCACGGTGGCCCGGGTGGCGCCGGTCACCGAGGGCAGCGCGCCGGGCAGCCCGTGCCAGGAGAGCCAGCCCAGCAGCGCGAACGCGTACGCCTCCTTGGCCTGTGCGGGGACGCCCAGCTCGTCGGTGGTGCGCAGCCGCCACCGCCCCGCCCCGAGGGCGGCCAGCCGGGCGGTCAGCGTGGGGTTGCGCACCCCGCCGCCGGCCGCGACCACCTCCGCCACGCCGTGCCGGTCGCACTCCGCGGCCACCACCCGGGCCGTCAGCTCGGTCAGGGTGGCGAGCACGTCGCCGGCCGGCACCGGCTCGCCGAGGGCGGCCAGCCGCGCGTCCAGGTAGCCGGCGTGGAACAGCTCCTTGCCGGTGGACTTCGGCGGCGGCGCCGCGTAGTACGGCTCGGCCAGCAGCGCGTCGAGCAGGCCGGCGTGCACCCGGCCCGCCGCCGCGCCGGCGCCGTCGATGTCGCAGGGGCGGTCCAGCAGCCGGCGGGCCGCCGCGTCGAGCAGCGCGTTGGCGGGCCCGACGTCGTACCCGAGAACGGGCGCGCCCGGCGCCACGACCGTGAGGTTGGCGATGCCGCCCAGGTTGAGCGCGGCGCGCGGGGCCGCGCCCTCGGCCGGGTCGAGCAGCAGCGCGTCGAACGCCGGGACCAGGGGCGCGCCCTGCCCGCCGGCGGCGACGTCCGCCGAGCGCAGGTCGCTCAGCACCGGTACGCCCACCCGGGCGGCCACCCGGGCCGCCGCGCCCAGTTGCAGGGTGCCCCGGGCGCGCCCGCCGTCGACCCAGTGGAAGACCGTCTGCCCGGGCGAGACCACCGCGTCGACCGCCCCGCCCGCCAGCTCGACGCCGAGCGCCGCCGCCTCGGCGAAGACCTCGCCGAGGCGGTTGTCCAGCCGGCAGACCGCCTCGACGGTGGTGCTCCCGGGCGGCAGCAGCGCGCCGATCGCGGCGCGCAGCTCGTCGTCGTAGTCGAGGCCGCGGTGCCCCAGCGGGCGCAGCGACAGCGTCTCCTCGTCCCGGGTGAACTCGGCGGCGGCCACGTCCACCCCGTCGTAGGAGGTTCCCGACATCAGCCCGACGATCTTCATCGGGTCAGGCTAGCGGGCGGCCCCGTCGGGCGGCAGGAGCAGACCGACCAGCTCGACGTGCTGGGTCATCGGGAACAGGTCGAAGCCGCGCAGCTCCGCCAGCCGCCAGCCCAGCCCGGCGAAGGTGCGCACGTCGCGGGCGAAGGCGGCCGGGTCGCAGGCCACGTACGCCACCGCGCGGGGGCCGGCCGCGACCACGTCCCGCACCACCCGGGCACCGGCGCCCGAGCGCGGCGGGTCGAGCACCACCACGTCGACCGGGCCCGTGATCCGGCGGCGGGCCAGCGCGGTCTCCACCCGGGCCGGCACGACCTCGACCCGGGGCAGGTCGCGCAGGTTCTCCCGGGCTGCCGCGACGCCCTGCGCCGCCGACTCGACCAGGGTGACCCGGCCCGCCTCCCCGACCCGGCCAGCCAGCGCGGCGGCGAAGAGCCCCGCCCCGCCGTAGAGGTCCCAGGCGCGCTCCCCCGGGCGCGGGCCGGCCAGCTCCAGCACCGCGTCGACGAGGGTGTCGGCGGCGGCCGGGTGCACCTGCCAGAACGACGACGCCGGCAGCGTCCACTCCCGGCCGGCCGCCAGCTCGCGGACCCGCTCCGGGCCGTCCACGAGGCGGGGCACCCCGTCGGCGACGGCCGTCACCGCCACGTCCCCGCCGGTGGAGGCGACCGTCTCGACGGCGTCGGCGTCCGGCCAGCGCGTGCCGGCCGGTGCCAGCACGGGCAGCTCCCGGATCGCCGGGTGGGCGATCAGGCAGCGGTCGATCGGGACCACCTCGTGCGAGCGGTGCTTGAGCAGGCCGGCCCGGCCCGCGCCGTCGACGGCGTAGCGGACCCGGGAGCGCCAGCCGAGCGGTCCGCCGGGCAGCGCCTCGACCCGGACGCGGAGCGCGTCGAGCTCGGCGTCGGTCAGCCCGCCCAGGCGGGTGAGCTGCTCGCGCACCACCGCCGCCTTCCAGTCGAGCTGCGCGGCCGGCGCGACGTGCTGCAGGTCGCAGCCGCCGCAGCGGCCCGGCTTCGCGTACGGGCAGGGCTGCTCGACGCGCTCCGGGGCCGCCTCGATCACGCGCACCGCGTCGGCCCGGACGAACCCCTTGTGCACCTCGGTCACCTCGACGACGACCCGCTCGCCGGGCAGCGCGTGCCGGACGAAGACCACCTGGCCGCCGCCCCGGGCGACGCAGTGCCCGCCCGGGGCGACCGCCCCGACGGTCAGCTCGACCCGCTCGGCCTCCTCCAGGCCCCGGCCGTCCCCGTGCCCGCTCACCGCTCACCCCCACCACTCGGGCCGCCCGCGGCGGGCGGCGCGGACACGACCGGCGGCGCGCCCTCACCGGGCGGCGCCGGGGCCACCGGCGGCCGGGTGCCGCGGGGCGCGACCCGGGGGCCGCGCGCCGGGCTCCGGGACAGGGTGGCGTCCAGCCGGTCCAGGTCCTTGCCGGCGGTCGAGGCGAGCTGCCACGGCACGCTGGTCACCATCACCCCCGGCTCGAAGAGCAGCCGCCCCTTCAGGCGCAGCGCGCTCTGGTTGTGCAGCAGGTTCTCCCACCAGCGCCCCACCACGTACTCGGGGATGAAGACCGTGACCACGTCGCGCGGCGACTCCCGGCGGACGCCGGCCACGAAGCCCAGGATGGGCCGGGTGATCTCCCGGTACGGCGAGTCGACCACGGTCAGTGCGACGGGCAGGTCCCGCTGCTCCCACTCCGCCTGCAGCTCGCGGGTGTCCTTCTCGTCGACGTTGACCGTCACCGCGGTCAACGTGTCCGGCCGGGTGGCCCGGGCGTACGCGATCGCCCGCAGCGTCGGCTTGTGCAGCTTGCTGACCAGCACGACGGCGTGATTTCGGGCGGGCAGCACCCCGCGGTCCTCGTCGGGCGGGGTCAGCTCCGCGGCGACCCGGTCGTAGTGCCGGCGGATGGCCAGCATCAGCACGTAGATCATCGCCATCGCGGCGATGGCGATCCACGCGCCGAGCAGGAACTTCGTGACGAGCACGATGACCAGCACGGTGCCGGTCATCGCCATGCCGAAGGTGTTGATCGCCCGGGACCGGAGCATCCGCCGGCGCGCCTGCGGGTCCCGCGCGGTGCGCAGGTGCCGGTTCCAGTGCCGGATCATGCCGGCCTGGGAGAGCGTGAAGGAGACGAACACCCCGACGATGTAGAGCTGGATGAGCCGGGTGACCTCGGCCTGGAAGCCGACGATCAGCACGATCGCGGCGACGGCCAGGAAGACGATGCCGTTGGAGAAGGCCAGCCGGTCGCCGCGGGTGTGCAGCTGCCGGGGCAGGTAGCGGTCCTGGGCGAGGATCGAGCCGAGCACCGGGAAGCCGTTGAACGCGGTGTTCGCGGCCAGGAAGAGGATCAGCGCGGTGACCCCGGCCACCACGAAGAGCAGCACCGAGCCGGAGCCGAAGACCGTCTCCCCGAGCTGGGTGGTGACGGTCTTCTGCACGTACCCCTCGGGGCCGGAGATGATCTGCAACCGCGGGTCCTCGACGAACTGGAGGCCGGTGAGCCGGGACAGCCAGATGATGCCGACCAGCATCGCCACCGAGATGGTGCCGAGCAGCAGCAGGGTGGTGGCCGCGTTGCGGCTCTTCGGGGCCTTGAACGCCGGCACCCCGTTGGAGATCGCCTCCACGCCGGTCAGCGCCGCGCAGCCCGACGAGAAGGTGCGCAGCAGCAGGAAGACCAGGGCGAAGCCGGTGACGCTGTGCTCGGCCTGGATCTCCAGGCCGGCGCTGGGCGCCCGCAGGTCGTGGCCGAGCACGAAGACCCGGACCAGCCCGGTGAGCAGCATCCCGACCATCACGATGATGAAGCCGTAGGTGGGGACCGCGAAGGCGGTCCCGGACTCCCGCAGGCCGCGCAGGTTGACCGCGGTGAGCAGCACCACCGCGGTGACCGCGATCAGCACCTTGTGGGTGGCCACGAACGGCACCACCGAGCCCAGGTTGGCCACCCCGGAGGAGACCGAGACCGCGACCGTCAGCACGTAGTCGACCAGCAGCGCGCTGGCCACCGCGACCCCGGCCCGGGGGCCGAGGTTGACCGTGGCCACCTCGTAGTCGCCGCCGCCGGAGGGGTAGGCGTGCACGTTCTGCCGGTAGCTGGCCACCACGGTCAGCATCACCACGACGACCGCCAGGGCGATCCACGGCGAGAAGAGGTACGCGGAGGCGCCCGCGATGGAGAGGGTCAGCAGGATCTCGTCGGGCGCGTAGGCGACGCTGGAGAGCGCGTCGGAGGCGAAGACGGGCAGCGCGATGCGCTTGGGCAGGAGGGTGTGCTTGAGCCGGTCGGACCGGAACGGTCGACCGAGGAGCAGCCGCTTCAGCAGCGAGGTGGGTCTGGCCACAACCGCCAAGCGTACGTCCACCAGGGGGAGCGCCGCCGGGGTGGCCGATCGCGGCGGGGTCGGGCGGCGGAGTACCGTCGGTCCGCGCTCGCGCCGGGAACGTGGCAGGCTCGCAGACGACCCGCCCGCCGTCCGGGCGGACGCGCACGTTGAGGAGGACGCGGTGCACGTCGTGATCATGGGCTGCGGCCGGGTCGGCTCGACCCTCGCCCACAGCCTGGAGTCCCGGGGGCACTCCGTCGCGGTCATCGACCACGACGCCGACGCCTTCCGCCGCCTCGGCCCCGACTTCGCCGGGATCACCGTCACCGGCGCCGGCTTCGACGGCGAGGTGCTCCGGCAGGCCGGCATCGAGCGGGCGGACGCCTTCGCGGCCGTCTCCAGCGGCGACAACTCCAACATCATCTCCGCCCGGCTCGCCCGCGAGACGTTCGGCGTCTCCCGGGTCGCGGCCCGCATCTACGACCAGCGCCGGGCGCAGGTCTACGAGCGCCTCGGCATCCCCACCGTGGCCACCGTCCGGTGGACCGCCGACCGGATGCTGCGCCACCTGGTGCCCGAGGGGAACGTGGAGATCTTCCGGGACCCGACGAGCACGGTGTCGATCGTCGAGGTGCCGGTGCACAAGGACTGGGTGGGCCGGCCGATGCGCGCCCTGGAGGGGGCGACCGGGGCCCGGGTGGGATACCTGATCCGCTTCGGCATCGGCACGCTGCCGACCCCGTCCAGCGTCGTGCAGGAGGGCGACCAGATCTTCATGCTGGTCACCGACGACATCGCGGCGACGGTCACGTCGGTGGCGGCGACGCCGCCGGAAGGAGGGCTGTGAGCATGCGTATCGCCATCGCCGGCGCGGGCAACGTGGGCCGCTCGATCGCGCAGGAGCTGATCGACAACGGCCACCAGGTGATGCTCATCGAGCGTCAGCCCCGGATGCTCCGCCCCGACCGGGTGCCGGCCGCCGACTGGGTGCTGGCCGACGCGTGCGAGCTGGCCAGCCTGGAGGAGGCCGACATCGCCGGCTGCGACGTGGTGGTGGCGGCCACCGGGGACGACAAGGTCAACCTGGTGGTCTCGCTGCTGGCCAAGACGGAGTTCGCGGTGCCCCGGGTGGTGGCCCGGGTCAACCGGGCCGAGAACGAGTGGCTCTTCACCGAGCAGTGGGGCGTCGACGTCGCGGTGAGCAAGCCGCGGGTGATGGCCGCCCTGGTCGAGGAGGCGGTCACCGTCGGAGACCTGGTCCGGCTGATGACCTTCCGGCAGGGCGAGGCGAACCTGGTGGAGATCACCCTGCCGCCGACCGCCCCGTACGTCGGCGAGCCGCTGCGCGCGGTCCCGCTGCCCCGCGACTCGGCGCTGGTGGCGATCCTGCGTGGCAAGCGGGTGCTGGTGCCCACCCCGGACGACTCGCTCGAGGCCGGCGACGAGCTGATCTTCGTGTGCACCGCCGAGGTCGAGGACGCGGTCCGCGCGGTGGTGCTCGGGGCGGACAGCGTGGAGCGCACCCGAGAGCAGCGCTGAGGCAGCCGTGGGAGCTCGGCGGCTCAGCCGCCGGGCAGCGCCTCGGGCTGCGGTTCCCGGGTCACCCGCCGGACCGTCCAGACCGTGATCAGCAGCAGCAGCACGTAGGGCGGGTAGCCCAGCACCAGCCGCGCCACGCCGAGCGCCGTGTCCTGGTGGGCGAGGTAGAGCGCCGCCTGGACGCCCACCTTGGCCAGCCAGACCACGCCCCAGAGCACGGTCAGCCCGGTGAAGGTACGCACCAGGCGCGGGTCGTCGCGCCACTCCGAGCGCCCCTTGGCCACCAGCACCGACCAGATCCAGCCCACCAGGGGCTGCCGGACGGCCGCCGAGATCAGCAGGGCGATGCCGTAGCCGATGCCGTAGAGGATGCCGGGGAGGTAGAAGTCGCGCTCGTCGCCGGTGCGCCAGGCGATCGCGGCGCCGACGGCGATGCCGAAGAGCCCGTTGACCGCGTGCCGGACCGGCCGACGCTGGACCAGCCGGAGCCCGGCGATCAGCAGGGCCACCACCACCGAGGCGATCACGGCGGGCCGCAGCTCGCCGACGATGTTGGCCATCACGAAGACGACCACCGGGATGCTGGACTCCACCAGGCCCCGCCAGCCGCCGAGCTGGTCGGCCATCTGCTCGGCCAGGGTGGGCAGCCGTTCCTCGTCCCGCGGATCGCTCTCGGGTTGTGCCGCCCGGTGCTGTCCCGTCGTCATCGCACGCCTTCCGTCCGCCGCGGCCACCGGGTCACTTCGGCGGTTCCAGCTCGTAGTACGGGTTGTAGATCACCTTGCGGTCGTCCCGCACGGCCACCCGCCCGCGCGCGGTCAGGTGCCGGCCGGGCTCGATCCCGGCGATGTGCCGCCGGCCCAGCCACACCAGGGTGACCACGTCGCTGCCGTCGTAGAGGTCCGCCTCCAGCGTGGGCAGGTTGGTCCGCGGCGTGTAGACCACCGTGCGGAGCCGGCCGGCCACCGAGACCACCTGGCCCCGCGTGCACTGCCCGGCCGGCACGCCGCCGTGCTCGGCGCTCTCCCGGCGCAGCTCCTGCGCCTCGATCTCCGCCTCGCTCGCGGTGAGCCTGCGCAGCATGCGCCGCAGCGGACCCCGGCCCTCGTCGGTCGACATGACCTCCGCGTCACCCTCTCCACGCTGGGCCGACGCGACGCCGGCACCCGGGCCGGCCCCGGCGGCGCCGGAACCGTGCCGCCAGCGTACGCCGACGGGGCCGGTCCCGGCGCCTCGGTGACGGACGGTCAGGCCTCGCGGGGCGCGGGAGCGGGCCTGCCGTCGGCCGGCGCGCCGTCGGTGGCCTGGTCGGCCACCTCGCGGGGCAGCCGCAGCGGCAGCGGCTCGCGCACCGGCTTGGCCTCCTGGCCCCGGTCGACCACCAGGCCGTCGAGGCACTCCGCCAGCGGGCCGGCGGCGGCCGGGTCGGTGGCCACCTCGCCCTGGTAGACGGCGCGGACCAGCCAGCGCGGCCCGTCGATGCCGACGAAGCGCAGATCGGTCAGCCCGTCGGGCGTGCGCACCCGGGCGTGCAGCTCGGTGCCGTACTCGCCCTGGACCTCCTGGGCCGCCGCGCCGTCCTTGAACAGCGACTGGCGGATCTCCTCGCGCACCTCGTCCCAGATGCCCTCGGAGCGCGGCGCGGCGAAGACGCCGAGCTGGAGCGCGTTCGGCCCGTGCACGAGCACGACCTGCTGGATCACGCCCTCCGGGTCGGCCTGCACCCGCACCTCGACGTCACGCACCGCCGGGATGTGCAGGCTGCCCAGGTCGAGCCGCTGCACGCCCTGGGGCGCCTCGGAGATGTCGTAGGGGCCGCGGGCCGGGGCCGACTCCTCGTGCGAGTCGAGGACCTCGGTCGTCCGCTCGTCGCGGGCGTGCCGTCCGGCACCGTCCCGCTTCCGGGAGAAGATCACTGCGCCAACCCTCCGCTGTTCGTGCTCACCCTGCCACCTCTTCCGTCCGTACGCCTGCCCGGTCCCGCGGGTCCGGCTCCCCCGGCTCCCGCGGGGCCGCCGGCGCCTCCGGGGCGGGCACCAGGCCGGCGTGGCCGCCCGTGGAGCCGTGCCCGCCGGTCCCGCGTCGGGAGGCGGGCAGCTCGACCACCGGCCGGAAGTCCGCCCTCGCCACCCGCTGCACGACGAGCTGCGCGATCCGGTCGCCACGGGAGATCTTCGCCGGTCGCTCCCGATCATGGTTGATCAGGTTGACCAGGATCTCACCCCGGTAGCCGGCGTCGACCGTACCGGGCGCGTTGAGCACCGTCACGCCGAGTCTGGCCGCGAGCCCCGAACGGGGGTGGACCAGGCCCACGTACCCCTCGGGCAACGCGATCGCCACGCCGGTCGGGACCAGGACCCGGGCGCCCGGCGGCAGCTCGACGTCCGCCGCCGCCACCAGATCGGCCCCGGCGTCGCCGGGATGGGAGTACGCCGGCAGCGGCAGCTCGGGGTCGAGCCGCCGTACGGGCACGGGTACGACGTCGGTCACGCTTCCCTCTTCCGTCCGTTTCCTGGGGTGACCCTGCCATCCTGCCGGTTCCGCCGCCGTCGTGCGCCGTACCCTGGCAGGAGTGAGCCTGTCGCCGTCCTCGCCGTCCCCGGCGCCGCCCGCCGCGGCGCCCCCGCAGCACGCCGAGCGGCTCGGCCTGCCCTGGTGGCTGTGGCTGGCCGGGCTGGCCGCGGCCACGCTGCTCGCCGTGGAGGTCTGGATGGGCGCGCCCGGCGTACGCGCCTGGCTGCCGTTCGTGGTGCTGCTGCCGGCGACCGTCGCCGGCCTGGCCTGGCTCGGCCGGATCCGGATCGCGGTACGCGACGGCGAACTGCGGGTGGACGACGCCCGGCTGCCGCTGGAGTTCGTCGCCGACGTGGTCCCGCTGGACGCCGCCGGCCGGCGCGAGGTGCTCGGCGTCGGGGCAGACCCGCTGGCGTTCGTGGTGCAGCGGCCGTGGGTCCCCGGCGCCGTCCAGGTGCTCCTCGACGACCCGGCCGACCCCACCCCGTTCTGGGTGGTCAGCACCCGCCACCCGGTCGAGCTGGCCGAGGCGGTCCTCGCCGCCCGGGGCGCCGCGCGCCCGGCCGCGCCGGACGCCACCTCCCGCTGAGCCGCCCGGGGGGCGCCGCGCCCGGCGGAGGACGGTCGCGCCCGACGGGCCGCCCCGGGCGACCGCTCAGCGGGCGCCGGGCAGGGCCGGGGGCGTGCCCGGCAGGGCGGACGTCCGGCCGCGCAGGTCGCCGCGGAGCTGGTCCGCCATCGTCCGGGTGGCCCGGCGGTTCAGGTAGCTCGCCACCGCCGCCCCGGTGAGGAAGGGGCCGAGCGTGGTCAGGTTGCGGCCGAAGCGCTTGAGCAGGGTGTCCCGCAACTCCTTGCGGGCGGCCGTGCCCAGCACGGCGCTCACCCCGACGCCGGGCATCATCGGGTTGATGCCCCGCTGACCCGCCCAGGACTGCAGCAGGGCCACCGCGCGCGGCGTGCCGGCGGTGGGCAGCGGGATCCCGTACACCTCGTGCAGCTCGCCGATCAGCTTCAGCTCGACGGCCACCACGGCGACCGTCTCGACGGCCAGCAGGACCGGCGCGGAGAGCAGGGTCGGTGCGACCGTCCACTCGACGGCGGCCACTCCGCCGCCCGCGGCGCCGATGCCGCCCGTCGTCCGGGCGGCGTTGCGTACCAGCCGCTCCGCCAGCGCCTCGCCCTCCAGGCCCGGGAAGTGCCGGCGCAGGGTGGCCAGGTCGCGGACGGGCACGTGCGGGGCGACCTCGGCGACCGTGTCGACCATCCAGCGCACCGCGCTCTTCGGCTTGAACAGGTCGGCCAGCCCTCGCGCCTTGGCCTGCCCGACCAGCCGGCCGAGCAGTTGCCGTCGGCGGGCGGGCTCGACGTCGTCGGCGGTCAGCGCCGCGACGGTGGCGCCCATCTCGTCGTCCGGGCCGGCGGCGGGCACGGCGCCGGCCCGGTCCTCCCGAGGATCGGGGCCGCTCGCGGCGGCGCGGGTCAGGTCCGCGCCACGCGTACCGCCGGGCTCGCTCCGCTCGCTCATGGGTCCGACCTCCCGAATGGACCGACTCCGACGTGACGGTCACCCGTCAACGAGTGAAGCAGGTCCCCCGCCGTCCCGCACGGCGACCGGGCAGCGGCGGCCCCACGAGGGAGCCGCCGCTGACAGGAGGCATGCGGGTCAGACGCACTCGCGGCAGATCAGGTCGCCGTTCCGCTCGACCGCCAGCTGGCTGCGGTGATGCACCAGGAAGCAGCGGGCGCACCGGAACTCGTCCTGCTGCATCGGCAGCACCTTGACCGTGAGTTCCTCGTCGGCCAGGTCGGCGCCGGGCAGCTCGAAGCTCTCGGCCACCTCGGCCTCGTCAACGTCCACGGCGCCCGACTGTGAGTCGACGCGTCGGGCCTTGAGCTCTTCCAGGCTGTCCTCGCCGAGGTCGACCTCGTCGCGACGCGGGGCGTCGTAGTCGGTGGCCATCGGTTTCACTCTCCCATATCGATGTTGTCGCTTCCGGTTGTAACGCCGGACGACGCTGTTTCGGTTCCGCTGGCCGGCCACCACTTGTGTCGGTCACCCGACCCGAAGACAGCACGGACGGAGGCATCCAGAGGAACACCCCGGCGAGCGCGGAACCTTACCCCCCCGTTGGGCGAGGCATGTATACCGCCCTCGCGGCTGAGATGTACGCCCCCGCACGCGAAGTTGTTCCCAATGTGACTCAGGCGACACGAAGATAGGGGTAGTAGTACCCGCTTCCCGGTTGGCGCGCCGGCATGTCCGGCTGTTTCCACGCGACGGCCGGACAACCGTTAACCTCAGCGGCGTACTCGACGGCCGGCGGGGCGGCCCGACCACCGGCGGCCGCCACCACCCACCACTGTCCGGGGAGCACCCTGATGAGCTTTGCGCGAGTGCGAGCACTCGTTGTCGTCGGCCTGCTGGCGGTGCTGGCCCTGGTCTTCGTGGTCGTCGCCCTGATCCGCGACACCCAGGGCAGCGCCGGCCTCGCCGGAGGCTGCCCGGAGGGCTGGCCGCTGGCCGACGTGGCCCTGCGGGAGTCCAAGGACGTCAAGATCAACGTCTACAACGGCACCAGCGACCGGATCGGCCTGGCCAAGGACATCGCCGACGACTTCCGCAACCGGAAGTTCCAGGTGAAGAAGACCGGCGACGAGAAGAAGCAGATCGACGACATCGCGGTGCTGCGTTACGGCCCGAAGGGTGTCGGCTCGGCGCACCTGCTGCGGGCGTACTTCCTGAACAACGCCGAGTACGAGTACGACGCCAAGCGCACCGACGACGTCGTGGACGTGGTGCTCGGCAACGGCTTCCAGCAGCTCGCCACCACCACCGAGGTCAACCAGTCCCTGGGCGACCTCGGGGCGCCGGTGGCGCCGGCGGGCTCCTGCCCCATGCCCGAGGACGACTGACCCACCGCGCGCCCTCTCGCGCCCCCTCAGCGCACGAGAGACCCCCTCCGGCGACCGGGCCGGGCGGGTGGTCCGGGTTCACGGCGTGCCGTGGGCCCGGCCGGTCAGGGCCCGCCGGAGGCGTCCAGGTCGGCGAGGCGGTCGTGCAGCGGCGCGAAGAGGGCCGCCGGGGCGGCGATCACCAGGTCCGGACCGGCCGGCGCCCCGCCCAGCCCGGCGACCAGCAGCCCGGCCTCGGTGGCCACCAGGGCCCCGGCGGCCTGGTCCCAGGCGGCCAGCCCCTTCTCGTAGTACGCGTCCACCCGCCCCTCCGCCGCCAGGCACAGGTCCAGCGCGGCGGCGCCGAAGCGGCGGATGTCGCGGACGTGCGGGATCAACTCGGCCAGCACCCGGGCCTGGTGGGCGCGGCGCCCCGGGTCGTAGCCGAACCCCGTGGCGACCAGCGCCTGGCCCAGGTCGGTCTCGGTGGAGCAGCGCAGCCGCTCGCCGTCGCGCCAGGCGCCCCCGCCCACGGTGGCCGTCCACTCCTCGCCGGTGCTGACGTTGCGCACCACCCCGGCGACCACCCGGCCGTCGACCTCCGCGGCGAGCGACACCGCGCTGTGCGGGATCCCGTACAGGTAGTTGACGGTGCCGTCGATCGGGTCCACGATCCAGCGGACGCCGCCGGGAGCCACCGGGCCGCTCCCGCCCGCGCCGTACTCCTCGCCGAGCACGGCGTCGCCGGGGCGCAGCCCGCGCAGGGCGTCGACCACCTGCCGCTCGACCGCCCGGTCGGCCGCGGTCACCACGTCGGTGACGGTGCTCTTGGTGGCGGCCACCGACACGCCCTCGACCCGCATCCGGTGCGCGGTCGCGGCCGCGTCGCGGGCCACCCCGACCGCGATCTCCAGCAGCTCCGCCGGCGTCGAGCGATGCATCGTTCGTCCCCTTCCCGCACGGCCGGGGTGTTCCGGGGCGCGCGCGGTACCATCCTTACAAAGTCCACATCTGCGTCGAATCGGCGGTCCCCGCCGACGGTGCGCCGTGCGGCGACGGTCGATCGCCGCGGACGGCGTTACAATTCACCCCTGCCCACGCTGCGACGGACCGCCACGACCGGCCGGCCCGGGACACGGGGGTCCCTCAACCACATCGTCCGGCAACGTGCACCGCGCTGCGCCGGACGACCCGGCCGTGCTCGCTCTTCGCCTCCGGAAGGTCATTCGTGACAGAACCCCGCCAGACCGGCGCCGACGTTCGCTCGCTCACCGACACTCTGATCGCCCACGCGCAGAGCGCCGGCGGCCAGCTCACGTCGGCCCAGCTCGCGCGCACCGTCGAGTCCGCCGAGGTGACTCCGGCCCAGGCCAAGAAGATCCTGCGGGCGCTCTCCGAGGCGGGAGTGACCGTGGTGGTGGACGGCTCGGCCAGCACCCGCCGCCGCGTCGCCGCCGCCCGCTCGGCCACCCCGGCGTCCCGGGCCACCACCGCCAAGACCACCAAGAAGGCCGCCGCGCCCGCCCCGAAGCAGGCACCCGCCGCCGACGAGGCGACCGCGCCCGCCCCGCGCAAGGCCGCCCCCCGCAAGGCCGCCGGCACCACCGCCGAGGTGGCCGCCAAGGCCGCCGTGCCGGCGAAGGGGGCCAAGGCCACCCGGGCCACCAAGGCGACGGTCGCCGCTGCGGCCGGCGCCAAGCCGGCCAAGGCCGCCGGCAAGGCCGAGGGCGACATCGACCCGGAGGAGCTCGCCGCCGCGATCGAGGACGTGGTCGTCGAGGAGCCGGCGGAGCTGACCCGCGCCGCCGAGACCGACGCCGCCAACTCGGCCAGCGACAACGACTTCGAGTGGGACGACGAGGAGTCCGAGGCGCTCAAGCAGGCGCGCCGCGACGCCGAGCTGACCGCCTCCGCCGACTCGGTCCGGGCATACCTCAAGCAGATCGGCAAGGTCCCGCTGCTCAACGCCGAGCAGGAGGTGGAGCTGGCCAAGCGGATCGAGGCCGGGCTCTACGCCGCCGAGCGGCTGCGCGCGGCCGAGGAGGGCGAGGAGAAGCTCACCCGCGACATGCAGCGGGACCTGGGCTGGATCTCGCGCGACGGCGAGCGCGCCAAGAACCACCTGCTGGAGGCCAACCTCCGGCTGGTCGTCTCGCTGGCCAAGCGTTACACCGGCCGCGGCATGGCCTTCCTCGACCTGATCCAGGAGGGCAACCTCGGCCTGATCCGCGCGGTCGAGAAGTTCGACTACGCCAAGGGCTACAAGTTCTCCACGTACGCCACCTGGTGGATCCGGCAGGCGATCACCCGGGCGATGGCCGACCAGGCCCGCACCATCCGCATCCCGGTGCACATGGTCGAGGTCATCAACAAGCTCGGCCGCATCCAGCGCGAGCTGCTCCAGGACCTGGGCCGCGAGCCCACCCCGGAGGAGCTGGCCAAGGAGATGGACATCACACCGGAGAAGGTGCTGGAGATCCAGCAGTACGCCCGGGAGCCCATCTCGCTGGACCAGACCATCGGCGACGAGGGCGACAGCCAGCTCGGCGACTTCATCGAGGACTCCGAGGCCGTGGTCGCGGTCGACGCGGTCTCGTTCTCGCTCCTTCAGGACCAGCTCCAGCAGGTGCTTCAGACGCTGTCCGAGCGTGAGGCGGGCGTAGTACGCCTGCGCTTCGGCCTCACGGACGGCCAGCCGCGTACGCTGGACGAGATCGGCCAGGTCTACGGGGTGACCCGGGAGCGCATCCGGCAGATCGAGTCCAAGACGATGTCCAAGCTGCGCCACCCGTCGCGTTCGCAGGTGCTCCGGGATTACCTGGACTGAGCGCGATCGTCAACCGAACGTGTCGTTTTGATCACCAAACGCGCAACGTCGGAAGGTGATCGTTCGGTTGCACGGTTGTGATCGTTGACGTGGCACCCTTGGTGCACGGCACACTGTCCCTGCCATGTGTGACCTCGGTCCCCCGCGGGCACACAGGGAAGGCAGCGCCGGGACAGGGTGTTGCACGATAGGTGAGCAATGACCGAAGAGAGTGTTCATCGGTGACGACCAGAGGAGGAAGGCGATGACCCCGACCCTCACGCCGCCGCCCGCAACGGTGGCTCCCCCAGCCGCCGATGAACGGTGCGACCGCTGCAATGCTGCCGGCAAGCTCCGGATCACCCTGGCGGGTGGGAGTGAACTGGTGTTCTGTGGGCACCACGCGAACAAGTACGCGGAAGATCTCGTGAAGATCACCGTGCGGTACGCGACGGACCCGGAGTTCAGCTGGCGTGGCGCCGACCTGATGGCGAACTGAACGATCCACATACCTACTGACAAACCGGCCGGAGGCCCCTGATCGAGGGGCCTCCGGCCGGTTTTTCGCGTCCCTGTGCCACGCGGCCACCGCGGGGTGCCGCCCGCGCCACGGCCGCCCCGGCGCGGGCGGGAGGGGCAGGTGGCGCAACGGACGGGCCTCGCGCCCCGGGCGGTCACACACCCCCCCAGGTGCCCCCCGCGGGCCTCGCCGGAGCCGCCGGGAGGGCCGGCCCGCCACGCGACGACGCACGCGCCTCCGGGGCCTCTCTCGCCGTCAGAGGGTCTGGACGGTGGCGATGCGCTCCTCGAGCTGCTCGATGGTGGCCTGGGCGCTCGGCGGTCCGCCGCAGAGCCGGCGCAGCTCCGCATGGATCTTCCCGTGCGGCTGCCCCGTGCGGTGGTGCCGGGCGGCCACCAGCGCGTTCAGCTGGCGCCGCAGGGCGACGCGGCGCTGGGCCGCGCTCATCGGTGCCGGCGGGGCGGCCACCGCCTGAGCGGCCGGCTCGGCCGGCCCGGCGGCCCGGCGGCGCTGGGCCGCAAGCTGCTCCTGCTGCCGCTTGGTCAGCAGCAGGGAGACCTGGTCGGCGGTGAGCAGCCCGGGCAGGCCCAGATACTCCTCCTCCTCGGGGGTGCCGGCCTGCGCCGCGGTCCCGAACGAGGCGCCGTCGAAGATCACCTGGTCCAGCTCGGCGGTGGCGGAGAGCGCGGCGAAGCGCTTCTCCAGCTCGCCGCTGGCCTGGTCGTCGCGCTGGGCGCGCTCCAGCAGGTCGTCGTCGAAGCCCTCGCGGTCCTTGGGCTTGCCGAGCACGTGGTCCCGCTCGGCCTCCATCTCGCTGGCCAGCCCGAGCAGGTGCGGCACGCTGGGCAGGAAGACCGAGGCGGTCTCGCCGGGGCGGCGGGCCCGGACGAAGCGGCCGATCGCCTGGGCGAAGTAGAGGGGCGTGCTGGCGCTGGTCGCGTAGACACCGACCGCCAGCCGGGGGATGTCGACGCCCTCGGAGACCATCCGGACCGCCACCAGCCAACGCTGCTCGGACGCCGCGAACGCCGCGATCCGCGCGGACGCCCCCACGTCGTCCGAGAGCACCACCGCCGCCCGCTCGCCGGTCGCCTGCTCGATGAGCTTCGCGTACGAGCGGGCGGTCTGCTGGTCGCTGGCGATGATCAGCCCACCGGCGTCGGGCATCCCCGCGTTGCGCAGCACGGTCAACCGGGCGTCGGCCGCCCGCAGCACCTGCGGCATCCAGTCACCGGCCGGATCGAGCGCGGTACGCCACGCCTGCGCGACGAGGTCCTGGGTCATCGGCTCGCCGAGCCGGGCCGCCAGCTCCTCCCCCGCGTTGGTGCGCCAGCGGGTCTCCCCCGAGTACGCCAGGAAGAGCACCGGCCGGACGACGCCGTCGCGCAACGCCTCCGCGTAGCCGTACACGGAGTCGGCGCGGGAGCGGAGCAGGCCGTCCCCGCCCCGCTCGTAGCTGACGAACGGGATCGGGTTGTCGTCCGAGCGGAACGGGGTCCCGGTGAGCATCAGTCGCCGCTCGGCGCCCTCGAAGGCCGCCTTCACCCCGTCGCCCCAGGAACGGCTGTCCCCCGCGTGGTGGATCTCGTCGAGGACGACCAGGGTGCGCCGGGTCAGGGTGCGCCGCTTGTGCACGTGCGGCGCCATGCCCACCTGGGCGTACGTCACGACCGCACCGTGGAAGTCGGCGGCGGAGTGCAGGTCGGCGTTGCGGAACGCCGCGTCGAGCTGGATGCCGACCCGGGCCGCCGCCTGCGCCCACTGGGTCTTCAGGTGCTCGGTCGGGGCCACCACGGTGACCGCGTCGACGGTGCCGTCGGCGAGCAGCTCCGCGGCGATCCGCAGGGCGAAGGTCGTCTTTCCGGCGCCGGGGGTGGCGACCGCCGTGAAGTCGGGGTCCCGCCGGCGCAGGTACTCCACGAGTGCCTTGCGCTGCCACGCGCGCAGTGCCGGAAACGTCTCGATAGCCGGCAACCGGGCCGCCACGGGAAGCTCCTCTCCGACCGCCTGATGGCGGACCCCGGGCGAGGGCCACGGGTACCGCCGCCCATGAAAACGCCTCCGCGCTGATGGTGCCGCGAAGGCCGCCTCAGCATAACCAGCGCCGGCCGCCGGCCCCAGCCGACGCCACGCTGCTCACATTCCCCACCGCCCCCTCGTCCCCGTCCCGCCCGCTGGCGTGGCGGTGACGGCTGAGGGGCTAGGGGGTTCCGGCGCGCGGGGGGCGCGGGGTCGGCACCGGGGCCGACCAGCGGCGCCGCAGGGCGATCAGGCGGAGCAGGAAGACGAGGCCGGCCGCCCCGGTCAGCCAGGCCGCGTCCGCGCGCCCGAGGGCGTCCAGCAGCGCCACGAGGATCGAGCCGACGAGGGCGGCGACGGCGTAGATCTCCCGCCGCAGCACCACCGGGATCTCGGCGGTGAGCAGGTCCCGCCCGAGGCCGCCGCCGATCGCCGTCAGCATGCCGATCACGCAGGCTCCCACCGCCGGCACCTGGGCGTCGAGCGCCTTGACCGTGCCGGTGACGGTGAACAGCGCCAGCCCCGCCGCGTCCAGCACCAGCACGGTGGTGCGTAGCCGGGCGAACTGGGGATGCAGCCAGAAGACGGCGGCGGCGGTCACCGCGGCCGTGGCGGCGTACCGCCAGTCGGCGAAGGCCAGCGGCGGCGCCTCGTCGATCGCCAGGTCCCGGAAGATCCCACCGCCGAGCGCGGCCACGAAGCCGACGAAGACGACGCCGAAGAGGTCGAGCCGCTTGGCCACCGCCGCGGAGGCCCCGGAGGCGGCGAAGACCGCCACCCCGGTGAGGTCGGCGAGGAGCAGGGCGGTGGAGGTGGTCACCGCCGAAGGTTACGTGCGGGGCCGCGCGGGCCGCCCCGGTTCACTCGCCCCAGGAGTCGTAGATCTCCTTGCACTTGGGGCAGACCGGCGAGCCCGGCTTGGCGGCCTTGGTCACCGGGAACGTCTCCCCGCAGAGGGCGACGACGAAGGTGCCCATCACGGCACTCTCGGCGATCTTCTCCTTGCGGACGTAGTGGAACATCTCGGGGCCGGTGTCGGCGTCCTTCAGCTCCGGACGCTCGAGAACTTCTGTGCTCACTGCTGCACCTCCAACCGTCAAGTCTGGCAGGTCACGGCTGCCCGGTCCACTTCAGGTCACCCCCCTCGGAGGCCGTACGGTGGTGACGTGACTGACTTTCACATCCGCTACGGCACCGAGGTCGCCGACGCCCTGCGTGACGGACGCCCCGTCGTCGCCCTGGAGAGCACCATCGTCTCGCACGGCCTGCCCAGGCCGGACAACCTGCGGGTGGCCCGGCAGATCGAGCAGGCGGTCCGCGACGCGGGCGCGGTCCCGGCCACGATCGGCATGGTCGGCGGCCGGCTCGTGGTGGGGCTGGACGACGCGGAGCTGACCCGGCTCGCCACCGTCGACGGGGTCGCCAAGCTCTCCGTACGCGATCTCGCCCTGGCCGCCGCGACCGGCGCGGACGGCGCCACGACCGTCGCCGCGACCAGCGCGGTGGCCGCCGCCGCGGGGATCGGGGTCTTCGCCACCGGCGGGCTCGGCGGGGTGCACCGGGAGGCCGCGCAGACCTTCGACGAGTCGGCGGACCTGGTCACCCTGGCGCGGACGCCGATCGCGGTGGTCTGCGCCGGGGTCAAGTCGATCCTCGACGTGGGCGCCACCCTGGAGCGGCTGGAGACCCTCGGCGTCGGCGTGGTCGGCTTCCGGACCCGGCGCTTCCCCGGCTTCTTCATCACCGACGGCGGCTTCGACCTGGACTGGTCGCTGGACTCGGCCGAGCAGGTCGCGGACGTGCTCGCGGCCCGGGAGCAGCACCGCGTGCACCACGGCGGCCTGCTCGTGGCCAACCCGCTGCCGGCCGACGAGCAGCTCGACCCGGAACTGCACGACCGGACCCTCGCCGACGGGCTGGCGCTGCTGGAGCGCGACGGGGTGACCGGCAAGGCCGTCACGCCCTACCTGCTCGCCCACTTCCACTCGGCCACCGAGGGGGCGAGCCTGGCGGTGAACGTCCGGATCATCCTGCGCAACGCCGACCTCGCCGCGCGGATCGCCGTCGCCGCGGCCGCCCGCCGCGCCGGGGCATGACCGCGGGGCGCGTCCTCGTCGTCGGTGACCTGATCACCGACGTGGTGGCGGTGCTGACCGGCGCGCTGGCCACCGGGTCCGACACCGCGGCGGCGATCCGGTTCGGCGGGGGCGGGCAGGCCGCCAACACCGCCGCCTGGCTCGCCGCCCAGGGCACGCCGGTCACGCTGGTCGGCGCCGTCGGCGACGACGACGCCGGCCGGGACCGGGTGGCAGAGCTGGAGCGCGCGGGGGTGGACTGCGCGGTGACCACGTACCCCGGGCGGGCCACCGGCACGGTCATCGTGCTGGCCACCGCCGGCGAGCGGACGATGATCACCGAGCGGGGCGCGAACCTGCGGCTGGCCCCGCCGGACGTCGACGCGGCGCTCGCCGCCGCGCCGGACGCGCGGCACCTGCACCTGTCCGGGTACACCCTGCTGGACGCGGAGTCCCGACCGGCGGGGCTGCGCGCGCTCGCCGGCGCCCGCGAGCGCGGGCTCACCACCAGCGTCGACGCGGCCTCCGCGGCCCCGCTGCGGCGGGTCGGCGCGGCGGCCTTCCTGTCCTGGGTACGCGGGGTCGACCTGCTGCTGGTCAACGCCGACGAGGCCACGGTGCTGGCCGGCGGCATGGACCCCGCGGCGCAGGGGCGGGCGCTCTCGGCCTCGGCCCGACGGATCGTGGTCAAGCAGGGCGCCGCCGGGGCGGTCTGGGTGGACCGGGACGCCCCGGTCACCGCGGTGCCGGCCCGCCGGGTCGCGGTGGTCGACGTCACCGGGGCGGGGGACGCGTTCGCGGCCGGGCTGCTGAGCGCCTGGCTCGACGGCGCGGAGCCGGCGGTGGCGCTGGGCCGGGCCGGCGACCTGGGCGCCCTGGCGGTCTCACGGATCGGCGCCCGCCCCACCCCCTGACCCCGGCCTGCTCAGGCAGGGGCGGGGTGGGTCAGGGTTCGACGTCGATGACCTTGTAGGGGCGCTCCTCGGCGGTGAGGCTCATCGGCGGGCTCTCGTCCCGGTGCCGCGGCTGGAACCGGTAGGCCAGCCGGTGCTGCTCCTTGGGCGGCCGGTCGTTGGCCAGCAGCACCGCCAGCCACGGGATGAGCACCATGCCCAGGCCCACCATCGGCAGCCAGAGCCAGAGCAGCGGGGCCTGCGCGCCGACCAGGACGGCACCGACGATCACGCAGGCCACCCGGATGCCCATCATGAGCACGTAGCGCTTCTGGCGGCTGGTGAGCTGGTCGTCCTGACTGCGCGAGGCGTCGGTGATCAGGATCGGCTGGTACGCCTGACGCTTCACCACGGACCTCCTCGAGGGGGTTACGTCTCATCCTGCCACCCACAACGCCTGATCAGCGAAAATTGCTCCACCGGGGGCCGTATCACGTCCGTGGTACGCTCACGCGGTGGGCAGCAGGTTCAGCTTCACCGACGAGGCGTTGGCCAACCTGCGGGTCTACGACGTCACACCCGGGGAAGTCTGGGAGGCGCTGCACAGCACCCGCCGGGTGATCCGGCACCTCGGCGACGACGTGATGGTCGTCTACGCCGCCGCCCGCCGGGGGCGCCGACTGGCCGTGCTGCTCGCCGAGGCCGACGGCACCGACAACGACTGGGACATCCTCTCCGCCCGTGAGCTGAGCGACGTCGAGGCGAAGCGCTACGACGAGGCCGTGCGGAGATCTCGCCGATGAGGAGGCGGTGACGATGAACCGTAACGACGCGGTCAAACAGTTCCACAGCGGCGGTGACCGGCTCACGGAGCTGATCGACGCGAGCGGGCCGGTGGAGCTGCCCGCCCCCGACACCGACACCCCCATGGTCAGCCGCTCGGTGCGGCTGCCGCTGGAGACGTACGAGCGGGTGCGGGAAGCCGCCGACGCGCGGGGCATCGGGGTCACCACGCTCATGCGGCAGTGGATCGAGGCCGGCCTGGCCGACCTGGACGACTCGGCCACGGTCTCCCTCGCCGACGTCCGGCGGGCGCTGGCCGCCCTCTCCCGGCCGACCGCCGCCTGACCCACCCCGTCACGGCGCGGGAAACTCACCCCCACCGGTCCCGCCGGTCCCGCCGTGCCCGAGCGGCGAGGCGGCCGTCTCGGGCGGGCGGCCCCTGCTGCGCCACGCGTCGGCGGAGGCCACCCCCGCCAGCACCAGGGCGACCAGCGCCAGTGCCACCGTGGGCGGTCCCAGGGTGAGCGTCGGCGCCAGCAGGAGCAGCAGCAGCAGGCCCGCCACCCGGGACCGGGACACCCGGCCGAAGATCTCGTACTCGAAGCGGGCCCGGGCCGCCAGGAAGATCGCCGGGCCGCCGGCGACGAAGACCAGCCAGGTCGGGTCGGTCCGCCCGTGCGGGTGCGCGATCACCAGTTCGTAACCGACGGCGGTGCTCAGCACGCCGATCACGATGACCAGATGGGTGCCGCTGGCCGAGGCGCCAAGCCGCCCGGGCGACCGGGCCATCCGCAGCGCCTCGGCGAGCAGGTGGCCCGCCCGGTGGAAGTAGATCCGCCAGAGCAGCGCCGTGGTGGCGAAGGCGGCCGCGAAGGCGCCGGCCCGGTCTGCGGTGAAATCCGCGCCGCTGTACGTCAGCCCGATGACCAGGATGGTCTCCCCCAGCGAGATGAGGAAGATCTGCTGGTACCGGTCGGCCAGGTGCTCGCCGGCGATCAGCCAGCCGGAGGTGCGCGCCGGGCCCAGCCGGGGCAGCGGCCAGCCCAGCAGCAGGCCGGTGTAGTCGACGGCCACGGCGAGCGCCCAGAGCGGCAGGCGCAGCTCCTCCGGCCCGACCGCCCCGGCCAGCCACGGCACGCCCCCCGCGGCGGCCCAGGCGAGAAGTCGCAGCGGAACCGTTCGGCGCGGGTGGCGGCGCAGGGCCGTGGCGATGACCAGTGGCCGGACGAGCATCACCGCCAGGTACGCCAACACGAACGGGAGGGCCCGGTCCTCGAACGCCCGGGGCAGCGCCACGGCCATCACCATCGCGCCGAACATCGACCCGACCACCACGAACTGGATCACCGGCTGCTCCGGCTCGTACCGGCTGGTGACCCAGGTGGTGATCGACCAGAGCAGCCAGAGGGCCAGGAAGAGCACGCCGGTTCGCCCGATCTCGGCGACCAGCATCCCGACGGAGCCTCCGGTGCCGTCGATCAGGCGCAGCGAGACCCGGGTCAGCGCGAAGACGAAGACCAGGTCGAAGAAGAGCTCCAGAAAGGTGGCTCGGGGCGAGCTCTCCTCCGGCCGCAGCAACCGCCCGCCGCGTTCGTCCGTCATCGGCTGCCCGTCGTGGCCATCCTCGCTACAACGACCGCGCGGCGGTGCGGTTGCGTCAGCCCCCGCCGGCCCTCGCCTTCGCCGCCGCCTTCATCTGCTGCTTGTACTCGCGTACGCGGCGCAGCGAGTCGGCATCGGTGACGTCGGCCACCGACCGGTGGGCGTCCGGGTCGCCGTAGCCGCCGGCCGCCTCCCGCCAGCCCCGCGGCGTGACCCCGAAGCGCTTGCCGAGCAGCGCGAGGAAGATCTGCGCCTTCTGCGTGCCGAAGCCGGGCAGCTCACCGACGCGGCGCAGCAGCTCGCGGCCGTCGGCGACGTCGGACCAGAGCCGGGCGGCGTCGCCGTCGTAGCGGTCGACGAGGACCCGGCACACGTCCTGCACCCGGGCCGCCATCGCCTTGGGGAACCGGTGCAGCGCCGGCGGCCGGGCGAAGAGGGCGACCAGCGCCTCCGGGTCGTGGTCGGCCAGCTCCTCGGCGTCCAGGTCGCGCCCGAGGCGCTGCGCCAGCACGTACGGCGAGGAGAACGCCTTCTCCATCGGCACCTGCTGGTCGAGCACCATGCCGAGGAGCAGCGCCAGCGGGCTGCGCTCCAGCAGCCGGTTGGCCTCCGGGTCGATGGGCAGTGCGAGCGTGGTCATGGGGCCATCCTGCCGGCAGCGGTGCGCCCGCGGACGCACCACGCCGTCAGCCTGGTGCGGCGGGTGGTGGTGCGGTCCGGCCGAGCTACCACCCGGGTGGATCCGAGTTCCGCTACGAGGACGACCTCTCCGTTCCGGGCCACCACGTGCTCGGTCAGATCTCCGAGGACGATCCGCGGGCTCCCGAACGCACCGTGCGGACCGTCGTGGAGACGGTGGCGCGGCTGCGTCAGGCCTGGGACTCCGACGTTGCCGCCGAGACGGGCAGACGGTTCGACGCCCTCGCCGATCACTACACCCGCCGGCTGGCCACGCTCCCGGTGTGCCACACCAGATGATCGGCCGTCCCGGCCGCGTGCACCGGTTCGGCCGCTCGGGTGAGCCGCGCGATCGGAAGTGCTGGCGGGCCGCGTAGGTCGAGATCTCACGGGTGGGCGGCACCCGGCCCGGGGCACCAGGCAGGATGGCGACGTGGACGGACACGACATGTTGCTCTCCCCCGCCGGGGTCGACGCGCTGCGGACCGCGCTGACCCGGACCGGGTTCACCTCGAACGGCATCGCCAACCGGCTCGGCTCGCAGGCCACCGGCGGGGTGGCCCGCAACGACTTCCGGGCCGCGCTGCGCGCCACCGAGGACCGCGACCCGCTCGGCACCCTGATCCGGGTGTTCATCTGCGAGCAGACCGAGCCGGAGGCCGCCGTGGCCGCCGCGCTGGCGCCGCTGTCGCTGGACGAGGCGCTCGCCGGGGGCCTGGTCGAGCGGCACGGCGACGGGCTGCGGATGGGGGTGGACCTGGAGCCGTACGGAGACGACTGGTGGGTGCTCGCCGACGTGCCCGCCAGCGCCCGGCCGGGCCGCCCGCTGCACGCCGAGCACGTCCTCGGCATCGGCGGGGCGACCCAGACGCTGATCGGCGCGACCGTGCGGCGGCCCGTGGAGACGGCGCTTGACCTGGGCACCGGATCCGGTGTGCAGGCCCTGCACCTGTCCACCCACGCGCGGCGGGTCACCGTCACCGACCTCTCCGCCCGGGCGCTGCGCTTCGCCGCCACCACCGCCGCGCTCAACGGCCAGGACTGGGAGCTGCTCCGCGGCGACATGGTCACCCCCGTGGCCGGGCGGCGCTTCGACCTGGTGGTGAGCAACCCGCCGTTCGTGGTGGGCCCCGGCACCACCACGCACGTCTACCGCGACTCGGGCCGGGTCGGCGACGCGATCGGCGCCGAGCTGGCCGCCGCCGCGCCCGGCCTGCTCACCGAGGGCGGCACGATGCAGTTCCTGGCCAACTGGGTGCACGTCGCCGGGGAGGACTGGGCCGACCGGGTGACGGGTTGGTTCGCCGGCACCGGGTTGGACGCCTGGGTCGTCCAGCGCGAGGTGGCCGACCCGATGGCGTACGTCAGCCTCTGGCTGACCGACGTCGGCGAGGCCGCCGACCCGCGGCGGATGGCGGAGTGGCTGGACTGGTTCGACGCGCACAAGGTGGAGGCGGTCGGCTTCGGCATCGTCTCACTGCGCCGAGGCGGCCACGACGACCCGCTCGTCCGGGTGGAGGACCTGCGCCAGCGGGTGGAGGCGCCGTTCGGTGACCGGATCGACGCGTGGTTCGACCGCCGGGACTGGCTCCGCACGCGCGACACCGAGGAGCTGCTCGCCGCCCGTTTCCGCGCCGCCGACGGCCTCCAGCTGCGCCAGGAGGCCACCATCGGCGACGAGGGCTGGGCGGTGGACCGGCAGGTGCTGGCGATGCCGCACGGCCTGCGCTGGACGGAGGAGATCGACCCCCTCGTCCTGGCCCTGGTCGGCGGGGCCGACGGGCGGCTGCCGCTGCGCGACCAGCTCGCCCTGCTCGCCGCCGCGCACGACGTCGCTCCCGGCGAGCTGGCCGAGGCGGCCGGGCCGATCGTCGCGCACCTCGTCGAGCGCGGTTTCATCGAGCCGGTGGCCGGCTGATGCGCGCGGTGGTGCAGACCGTCGGCCGGGCCGGCGTGACGGTCGACGGCGAGGTGGTGGGCGCGATCGACGACGGGCTGCTGGTGCTGCTCGGGGTGACCCACACCGACACCGTGGAGACGGCCCGCACGATGGCCCGCAAGGTGCACGAGCTGAGGATCCTCGACGAGGAACGGTCCGCTGCGGACACCGGCGCACCGATCCTGGTGGTCAGCCAGTTCACCCTCTACGGCGACGCCCGCCGGGGCCGCCGCCCGAGCTGGACGGCGGCCGCCCCGGCCGAGGTCGCGGAGCCCCTGGTGACGGCGGTCGTGGAGGCGCTGCGCGCCCGGGGCGCGAAGGTGGAGACCGGCCGCTTCCGGGCCCACATGCTGGTCGAGAGCGTCAACGTCGGCCCCCGCACGGTGCTGCTCGAACTCTGAGCGGCGCGGGCGGCCGGTGGCGGAGTCACGCCGTGGCGCAACCCCGCCGACGTCAACTGTTCCCGAGGGCGGAACGGCGACGGTAGAACCGTCGCATGTCATCCCCCTCACAGCCCTTCACCTGGGGCCGCGCGAGACGGCGGCTCACCGCCGCCGTGGCGGCGACCGGACTGGTCGCCGCCGGCCTCGCCGCGATCCAGACGCCGGCGACGGCGGCCCGGCCGTCCCCGGACGCCCCCGCGGCCGTCCGGGACACCCACACCGTCACCCTGGTCACCGGCGACGTGGTCACGGTGACCACCTTCGCCGACGGCCGGTCCACCGCCGACGTCGACCGTCCCGACGGCGCCACCGGCGGCGTACGGGTCCGGCAGCACGGCGGCGACCTGTACGTCCTGCCCGACGAGGCCCTGCCGCTGTTGAACGGCCACAAGCTCGACAGGCGCCTGTTCAATGTGACCGACCTCGTCGAGATGGGCTACGACGACGCGCGGAGCGCGACGCTGCCACTGATCGCGTCGTACACGCCGGCGAAGGCCCGCTCGGCGAAGCCGGCGGCCCCGCGCGGCGCGAAGCTGGTCCGCGACCTGCCGGGCATCGGGGGCGCGGCGCTGAGCACCGAGAAGAAGCAGGCCCGCACCTTCTGGTCCGCCGTCGCGCCCGCCACGGCCACCGCACCGGCGCGGAACCTCGGCGGCGGGGTGGCCAGGCTCTGGCTCGACGGTCGGGTCAGGGCGGCGCTGAAGGAGAGCGTCCCCCAGGTCGGCGCGCCCGCCGCGTGGGCCGCCGGATACGACGGCAGCGGGGTGACCGTCGCGGTGCTCGACACCGGGGTCGACCCCGGCCACCCCGACCTGGCCGGCCGGATCGACGACAAGGTCAGCTTCGTGCCGGACGAGGACACCTCCGACGTCCACGGGCACGGCACCCACGTCGCCTCGACGATCGCCGGCACCGGCGCGGCCTCCGGCGGCGAGCACCGGGGCGTCGCCCCGGGCGCGGACCTGATCGTCGGCAAGGTGCTCAACAACGCCGGGCAGGGCCTGAACTCCTGGATCATCGCCGGCATGCAGTGGGCGGCCGAGTCCGGGGCGGACGTGGTCAGCATGAGCCTGGGCGACGGCTCGCTGACCGACGGCACCGACCCGATGACGACCGCCCTGGACGCGCTCTCCGCGCGGCACGGCACGCTCTTCGTCGTCGCCTCCGGCAACGCCGGCCCGCAGACCATCGGGTCGCCCGGCACCGCGGCGAGCGCGCTGACCGTCGGCGCGGTCGACAAGCAGGACGCGCTGGCGCCCTTCTCCAGCACCGGCCCGCTGGCGCGTACCGGCGCGCTCAAGCCGGACCTCACGGCGCCCGGTGTCGGGATCACCGCGGCCCGCTCGCAGCAGGCCGCCGGCGAGGGCGCGTACCAGAGCATGGACGGCACCTCGATGGCAACGCCGCACGTCTCCGGGGCCGCCGCGATCCTCGCCCAGCGGCACCCCGACTGGTCGGGGCAGCAGCTCAAGGACGCGCTGATGAGCAGCGCCAAGGGGCTCGGCGACGAATACCGCCCCTACCAGGTGGGCACCGGCCGGCTGGACGTGGCGGCGGCGGTGCGTGGCACCGTACGGGCCACCGGCTCGGCGTTCTTCGGCAACTTCGACTGGCCGCACGAGCCGACCGACGCACCGGTGACCCGGTCGGTGACCTTCACCAACTCCGGCACCGCGCCCGTGACCCTCGGCCTCGCCCTGACCGTTGGCGGCCCGTTCGCGCTGGCCGCCTCCTCGGTGACGGTGCCGGCGGGCGGCAGCGCCGACGTCGCGGTGACCGGCGACCCGCGCGGCGCCGCCCACGGCGAGCTGACCGGCTACCTGGTCGGTACCGACACCGCCACCGGGGCGGCGGTCACCCGCACCGCCCTGGGCCTGCTCAAGGAGCCCGAGCGGCACGACCTGACGATCAAGCTCGTCGGCCGGGACGGCAGGCCCGCCAGCGCGGTGGTCCTGGTGAACAGGGCCGGCGACCTCACCCCTTCGCAGTACCCCGTCGACGGCGCGCGGACGCTGCGGCTACCGCCGGGCAACTACACGGTGGAGGCGGCGCTGGACGTGCCCGGCGAGCGCTCCGACCGCCTGGGGTTCGCCCTGCTGGTGGACCCGGAGACCGTGCTCGACGGCGCCGCCGAGGTGACGCTGGACGCGCGACGGGCGCGCCTGCTCGACACCGCCACGCCGCAGCGGACCGAGGACCGGCAGCGCCGGCTCGACTACACGGTCGGCTACGACGAGGGCAACGACTTCCGGGCGGCGTACCAGCTGCCGGTGCGCTACGACGACCTGTACCTCCTGCCGACCGAGCCGGTCCGCAAGGGCTCGTTCACCATGGCGGCCCGCTGGCGCAAGGGCGAGCCGATGCTGAGCCTGCGCGTGCCCGGCCAGCCCTCGGTCGACGCCACCGTCCAGCCGGGCAGCACGGTCACCGCCGGCACGGATTCGCTCCGCCTGGTCCACGCCGGCACCGGCGCCCCCGGCGAGTACGCCCGCCTCGACGTCCGCGGCCGGGCCGTGGTGGTGACCCGCAGCGACGCGGTGAGCCCACCGGAGCGCGCCGCCGCCGCGGCCGCCGCCGGGGCGAAGCTGCTGCTGGTCGTCCACGACGGCGCCGGCATCCTCAACGAGTACGTCGGCGAGTCCCCCGTCCCGGTCGCCACCGTGCACCGCGACGCCGGGGAGCAGCTGATCCGCGCGGCCCGGGCCGGGGCGCGCAAGCTGACCGTCACCCGGGCGCCGTACGCCGGCTACGTCTACGACCTGGCCCGGGTCTGGCCCGGACAGGTGCCGGACCGGCCGCTCGTCTACCACCCCCGGCAGCGGGACCTGGGGCGGATCGACGCGCGCTACCACGCGGCCGTGGACGCCCCCGGCGCCGGATACCGGTACGACATGATCTTCAGTCCCTCGTTCGGCTTCCAGGAGAGCGAGTCGCACCCGGGCACCCGCACCGAGTGGGTCACGCCGGACGTGGTCTGGCACGAGGTGCACGACCAGGGCGGCTGGACCGACACGGCCTACCTCAACACGTACGCCAGGGGCACCACGACCCGGCTGGACTGGTTCGCGCCGGCCGTCCGGCCGGCCTTCAGCCGGGCGTTCGGCGTGCGCAACAGCCGCTACCGGGACTACCTCACCCTGAACGTGCAGGCCTGGAGCCCGTCGGACGACGTGCTGGAGCACGGCGGCAACCTGGAGTGGGGCTCGGTGCCGACCAGCCTCAAGCTCTACCAGGGCGGCAGGCTGGTGGACGAGAACGAGTGGAGCGCCGACCTCCAGTGGACCCCGGTGCCCGCCGGCACGCTGCCGTACCGCCTGGTGCTGGACGCCTCGCGGCCGGCCGAGCGGTGGCGGCTCTCCACCCGCACGCACACCGAGTGGGACTTCGTCTCCGGCTCGAACGACGCCGACACCTTCGTGCCGTTCGCGCTGCTCCAGCTCGACTACGCGCTGGAGACCGACCTGCGCGGCGACCTCAGGGCGGGCACCAGCCAGCGGATCAGCGTCAAGGCCGGGCCGCAGCCGGGCGGCACCGGCACCGGTCGGGTCACCGCGGTCACCCTGGACGTCTCGTACGACGACGGCGCCACCTGGCGGAAGGTGACGCTGAGCCGGGGCGCGGGCGGCCACTGGAACGGTTCGCTCAGGCTGCCGGAGCAGCCGGGCGGGTTCGTGTCGGTGCGCGCCAGCGCCACCACGGACGCCGGCTTCGGCATCCGGCAGGAACTCATCCGGGCGTACGGCCTGCGGTGAACTGGTTGGCGGGGCCCCGGGACGACGCCTGTCCCGGGGCCCTCCCCGACGGCGGGAACGGCCTTCCGGGCTGGTCAGGGCCGGTGGCGGTGTCCCATACTCTGCCTGCCGCGACGGGCAGGGGGAGGCAGCCACCGATGCTGGGCGCGCTGGGACTGGGACCGGAGGACGAGACGGTCTACGGCCTGCTGGTCCGGCGGGCCCAGGCCGACCGGGCCGAGCTGGTCGACGCGCTGCGGATGCCCGCCGCGACGGTCGACGCGGCGTTGTCCCGGCTCACGGCGTTCGGCCTCGTCAAGGACGGCCCGGACGGGCAGTTCTCGGTGGCGCCGCCCGCGGTCGCGCTCGGGGCGCTGATCAGCGAGCAGCGGGGTGCCCTGCGCAGCGCGGAACTCGCGCTGGTCACGCTCGCCGAGGAGTACCGCTCGTCGGCCGCGGGGCGGGCGATCGACGAGCTGATCGAGGTGGTCAGCGGCGTCGACGCCGTCCGGCACCGGTTCGCCCAGGTGCAGCACGCCGCCCGGAACGAGGTACGCACCTTCGTCACCACCCCGTTCATCGCCGTACCGCCGGGAAGCAGCGCGGTGGAGTCGACGGTGGCCGGCCAGGGGGTGCGCTTCCGGGTCGTGATCGACCGGCCGACGCTGGCCGAGCCCGGGGTGGTCGCCGAGACGCTGGAGTCGCTGCGCGGCGGCGTCCAGGTGCGGGTGGTCGACCGGTTGCCGATCAAGCTGATCCTGGCCGACGCGGAGCTGGCCCTGGTGCCGTTGACCGGCACGCCCGGCGGCGAGCCCGGTGCGGTGCTGCTGCACCGCACCGGACTGCTCGCGGCGATGGACGCGCTCTTCGAGATCGTGTGGCGGCACGCCCACCCGCTCGGCTCGGCGGCGCTGACCGACCACGCCGAGGACGACGCCGCCCACCCGGCCGAGGGCCCCACCGCGCTGGACCGGAAGATCCTGGCGCTGCTGCTGGCCGGGCTCACCGACCCGGTGGTCGCCGCCCAGCTCGACCTGTCGCTGCGGACCCTCCAGCGGCGCCTGCGTCACCTGATGGACCTCGCCGGGGTCGAGACCCGGATGCAGCTCGGCTGGCACGCCGCGCGCCACGGCTGGGCGTGACGGCGCCGCCGTCGGCCCGCCCGCCGCGCGTCCCGGCCGGCGTCACGGGTCCGCGTTGCGTCAGTGGAAGAGGCCGCGGCGCTGGAGCGACTGGCGGATCCAGCCGTCGAGCTGGGCGGCGAAGTCGGTGCGCTCGGCGGTGGCGTGGTCGACGGTGAAGCGGCCGAAGGCGTCCCGGCCCTGGGTGAGGAGCCCGCCGCGCTTGTCGAGCTCCAGCACCACCTGGATCTGCTGGGGGTCGGTGACGAAGGTGACCTCCAGCTGGTTGATCGCCCCGGCGTACTGGGGTGCCGGGTAGAACTCGATCTCCTGGTAGAAGGGGAGGCTCTGCCGCACGCCGTGGATGTGGCCCCGCTCCACGTCGGCCCGGGCGAACCGGAAGCCCAGCCGCAGGAAGGCCTCCAGCAGGCGCTGCTGGGACGGCAGCGGGTGCACCGCCACCGCGTCCAGGTCGCCCTTGTCCACGGCGCGGGCCACCTCCAGCTCCGTACGCAGGCCCATCGTCATCCCGTGCAGGTGCTGCCCGTACAGGTCGGTCAGCGGCGTCTCCCACGGCACGGCGAAGCGGAACGGGACGTCGTGGCGCCGCCCCGGCTCCAGCCGGAACGCGCCGGTGGCGGCCTGCCGGTGGAACTCCTGCGTGGTCTCGTAGTCGTTGTCGCCGCTCTCCACCTCGACCCGGGTGACCAGCCCGAGGGCAACGTAGGAGACGTCGACGGGGTGGTCGCCGCCGGCGACGTGGATGACGCCCTCCAACTGACCGCCGGGGCGGCAGTTCGGATTCGTCAGCACGGTTTCCACCGACGGGCCACCCACGCCCATCGCCTGCATGAGCCGCTTGAAGACCACGAGACCCTCCACAACCTGTCCGTACGCCGACCTCGCCGGCGGACGCCGACCCCGCTGGCCGACCGCTGGCACGGTAACCGCATCCGGCAAGGAGCGCTCGGCGACGAGCCACCCACCGTGCGCAGGCACGCAAGGGTTTTCGTGTCGGGTCCCCGATCGCCTCACTCCCGTTTCACGCCCCGCCCGCCAAGCTGTGTGTCACACCGGCACCACTGGGCCGGATCCAACGGCACAGACGTGGACACGGGGAGAATTTGAGATGGCCCTGCAGATGACGGAGCACCGGACGCGCCCGGCCGGCACCACCGAGGCCGCGAGCGCCACCGACACCCTGACCGACCTCGACGCCACCGACGAGCGCGGCGTCTCCACGGATCTGGTCCGGGCATACCTGAACGGGATCGGCCGGACGAAGCTGCTGACCGCCGCACAGGAGGTCGACCTGGCCAAGCGCATCGAGGCCGGGCTCTTCGCCGAGGAGAAGCTGGCGACCTGCACGCCCGTCTCGGCGGAGCTGCGGGCCGACCTGAAGCTGATCGTCGCGCAGGGCCGGGCCGCGAAGGACCACCTGCTGGAGGCGAACCTGCGCCTGGTCGTGAGCATCGCCAAGCGCTACACCGGCCGCGGCATGGCCTTCCTCGACCTGATCCAGGAGGGCAACCTCGGCCTGATCCGCGCGGTCGAGAAGTTCGACTACGCCAAGGGCTACAAGTTCTCCACGTACGCCACCTGGTGGATCCGGCAGGCGATCACCCGGGCGATGGCCGACCAGGCCCGCACCATCCGCATCCCGGTGCACATGGTCGAGCAGGTCAACCGCATGGTGCGGGCCCGCCGCGAGCTCTCCGTCTCGCTGGGCCGCGAACCCACCGTCGCCGAGGTCGCCCGGGCCATGGACGTCCCGGAGTTCCAGGTGATCGAGCTGATCTCGTACGACCGGGAGCCGGTGAGCCTGGACCAGGCCGTCGGCGAGGACGGCGAGAGCGCGCTCGGCGACTTCGTCGCCGCGGTCGACCCGAGCGCCGAGCCGGGTGACGCCGCCGCGCAGGGCGAACTGCGCAACGAGGTGAGCATCGTGCTGGCCACCCTCTCCCAGCGGGAGCAGGCGGTGATCCGGCTCCGGTTCGGCCTCGACGACGGCCGGCAGCGCACCCTCGACGAGGTCGGCCGGGAGTTCGGCCTGTCCCGCGAGCGGATCCGGCAGATCGAGAAGGTGACGCTGCTGAAGCTGCGCGACCCGGAGCGGGCGCAGCGCCTGGAGGCGTACGCCTGCTGATCTCCTGGTGAGCCACGCGGGGCCCCGGCGGTTCGCCGGGGCCCCGCGTACGTCCGGGCGTGGCCCTTGACCCGGGCCGCTCGGCGGGCTACGAACAGGTGTGAACTGGACCCTGGAAGTGGTGATCGTGCCGGTCTCCGACGTGGACCGCGCCAAGTCGTTCTACGCCGAGCGGCTCGGCTTCGTGGTGGACCACGACACCGTGATCAACGACGACGCGCGGATCGTGCAGCTGACCCCGCCCGGCTCCGGCTGCTCGATCGTGATCGGCAAGGGCGTGGTACCGCACATGCCGCCCGGCTCACTCAAGGGCCTCCAGCTGGTCGTGCCCGATCTGCGCCGGGCGCGGGCGGAGCTAGTCGAGCGCGGCGTCGAGGTCAGCGAGATCCAGGTGCTCGGCGAGAATCCCCGCCCGGTGCCGGAGCCGCTGGACAATGTCGGCTTCGTCCACTTCGCCGACCCCGACGGCAACGCCTGGGCCGTGCAGCAGATCTCCGACCGGGCCTGACCGGGGGCCGCCTCCCGCGAAGCCCGTCGGGGCCGCCTCCCGCGAAGCCCGTCGGGGCCGCCTCCCGCGAAGCCCGTCGGGGCCGCCTCCTCCATCGCGGGGGTCGGGGCGCTACAGCCGGCGGGGCCCGGTGTCGGGGCGGGCCACGGCGGAGCCGACCCGGACGGCGGCGTGCAGCACCGAGACGCCGTCCGGGCGGGCGAGCACCGGGTTGAGGGTCAACGCGCGGACCCGGGGCTGCTCGTCGGCGAGCCGGCCCACGCGCAGCAGCAGGTCCGCCAGCGCCGCGCGGTCCACCGGCGCCGCGCCCCGGTGCCCGCGCAGCAGCGGCGCCGCCCGCGGCTCGTCGACCAGCTCGGCGGCGTCCAGGTCGGTCAGCGGCACCGCGCGCCAGGCCCGGTCGCCGAGCAGCTCCGTGGCGACCCCGCCGAGCCCGAACCCGACCACCGGGCCGAACGCCGGGTCCTCCACCAGCTCCACCACGCAGGCCACGCCGGGCGGGACCATCGGCTGCACCAGGACCTCCGCGCCGAAGACCGCCGACATCTCCGCGTACGCGCGGTGCACCGCCGCCGCGTCGGGCAGGTCGAGGCGGACCGCGCCGAGGTCGAGCCGGTGCCGCAGGCCGGGGGCGGCGGCCTTGAGGGCCACCGGGAAACCCAGCCGGGCCGCGGCGTCGGCGGCCAGCGCGGCGGAGTCCGTCGGCACCGACTCGACCACCTCGATCCCGTACGCGGCGAGCAGCCCCGCCGGGTCGAGGGCCTCCGGGCGCAGGGCGGCGTGCGCCGCCTCCTGGTCGACCCCGGGCAGCTCCGGCGGCACCCCGGCGGGGCGGCGCAGCCAGTCGGCGTACGCGGCGACCCGGGCCAGGGCGCGGACCGCCTCCTCCACGCTCGGATAGGCGGGCACCCCGGCGGGGACCCGGCCGACCAGGAACGTCGCCACGGCCGGCTTGCCGGCGGCGGAGGCGCTCGGCAGCGCGGCCGTGAAGTCCGCCTCGGTGTCGGCGAGCTGGCCGGGCAGCGGCGGGGCGAACACCACCACCAGC
The DNA here is from genome assembly GCF_036906775.1 of Micromonospora sp. CPCC 205561. Lineage (NCBI taxonomy): Bacteria > Bacillati > Actinomycetota > Actinomycetes > Micromonosporales > Micromonosporaceae > Micromonospora > Micromonospora sp. CPCC 205561. Next base: position 56,790 of record NZ_JBAKHV010000033.1, read on the forward strand.
GCGTCCACCTCCTCGTCGGCGCCCGCCTCGGCGAGCGCGGCGGCGAACTCGGCCGCCCCGGCGCGCGGGCCGACGTCGCGCGGATAGCCGCGGGCGACGGTGAGCCCCTGCGCGGCGCAGGCGGTGGCCGCCAGCCCGGTCAGCGCCGAGGAGTTGCCGACCACGCCGACCCGGGGGCCGGCCGGCAGCGGCTGGTGGGCCAGCAGCACGCCGACGTCGAGCAGCTCGGCGACGGTGTCCACCCGGATCACCCCGGAGTGCGCGAAGAGCGCGCCCACGGCCACCTCGTCCGGCCCGGCGGAGTCGCCCACGCCCGGTGGGCGGGCCGGCGAGGCGAGCGCCACGACGGGCTTGTCCCTGCCGATCCGGCGGGCCAGCCGGGCGAACTTGCGCGGGTTGCCGAAGGTCTCCAGGTACAACATGATCACGTCGGTGCCGGGGTCGTCCTGCCAGTACTGGAGCAGGTCGTTGCCGGAGACGTCGGCCCGGTTGCCGGCCGAGACGAAGCTGGACAGGCCCAGCCCGCGCCGGTCGGCCTCGGCGAGCAGCGCCACCCCGAACGCGCCGGACTGGCTGAAGATGCCGACCCGGCCGGGCACCGGCAGGCGCGGGGCCAGGGTGGCGTTGAGGCGTACGGCCGGGTCGGTGTTGGCCACCCCCAGGCAGTTCGGGCCGACCACGCGCATGCCCGCCGCGTGCGCCGCGCGGACCAGCACGCGCTGCGCGGCGGCGCCCTCGCCGCCCGCCTCGGCGAAGCCCGCCGAGATGACCACCAGGCCGTGCGCGCCCGCGGCGGCCGCGTCGGCCACCACCTCCCGCGCCGCCTCCGGCGGCACCGCCACCACGGCCACGTCGACCGGCACGCCCGCGTCGGCCGCCGAGGGGTACGCCCGCAGCCCCGCCACCGTCGTCGCGCTCGGGTGGACCGGCACCACCGGGCCGGGGTAGCCGCCGTCGCGCAGGTGCCCGAGCACCGCCGCGCCGACGCCCTGCCCGGTGGCGCTCGCGCCGTAGACGGCGACGCCGCGCGGGGCGAGCAGCCGGGCGATCGAGCGGGCCTCGGTGCGGTGCTCCCGGCCGCGCTGCACCTCCAGCGTCGCGTCGGTGGGCGCGATCGGGAAGGTCAGATGCACCACGCCGTCGGCGAACTGCCGCTGCACCTGGTAGCCGAAGTCGGAGAAGACCCGCAGCATCGCTCCGTTGGCCGGCAGCACCTCCGCCACGAAGTTGGCGATGTCGTTGCGGCGGGCCGCGTCGGCCAGGTGCTCCAGCAGCACCGAGCCGATGCCCCGGCCCTGGTAGGCGTCCTCGACCACGAACGCCACCTCGGCCTCGGGGGCCTGCGGGCCCAGCCGCTCGTAGCGGCCGACGGCGACGATCCGGTCGCCGACCAGCACCACGAACGCCTCCCGGTCGCGGTGGTCGACGTTGACGAAGCGCCGCAGGTCACGCTCGGGAATGCGCGGGTACGGCGAGAAGTAGCGCAGGTAGCGGGTCCGCTCCGAGAAGCGCGAGTGCATCGCCACGACGCCCGGCCCGTCCGACGGGCGGATCGGGCGCAGCTGCACGGTGGTGCCGTCGCTGAGCAGCACGTCCACCGGCTGGTCCACCGTGGTCACCTGTGCGGTCCCTCCCGGCACCTGGTCAGTCGCGCGGGTCGTGCGGGTCGAGCCCGAACAGCGGGAAGGCGGTCTTGCGGGCCGCCGCGATCGCCCGGTCCACCGCGTTCGGCTCGCCGGTCGGCTGCCACGGCTCGTACGCCGGGTCGACGTCGTCGGTCATCCGCAGCGGGACCTGCCGGCCGGGCAGGCGGGCGGCGGCCAGCTCCCGCCAGGCGGGCGGGGTCGGCGTCGCCGGGTCGATCGGCTCCCCGGCGGCCACCGCGAGCAGGTGCGTCCAGGCCCGGGGCACGACCTCGACCAGCGCGTACCCGCCGCCGCCGGTGGCCACCCAGCGGCCCTCGCAGAGCTCGTCGGCGAGCGCCCGCAGGGCAAGGTAGGTGGCGCGCTGCCCGTCCACGGAGAGGTTCAGGTCGGCGAGCGGGTCCAGCCGGTGCCCGTCAGCGCCGCACTGGGTCACCAGCACCTGCGGCCGGAACGCGCGCAGCACCGACGGCACGACCGCGTGGAAGGCGCGCTGCCAGCCGGCGTCGTCCACCCCCGGCGGCAGCGGAAGGTTGACCGCGCTGCCCTCGGCGCCCGGCCCGCCGGTCTCGTCGGGGAAGCCGGTGCCCGGGAAGAGCGCCAGCGGCGTCTCGTGCACGCTGACCGTGAGCACCCGCGGGTCCGACCAGAAGACCTGCTGCACCCCGTCGCCGTGGTGCACGTCCACGTCCACGTACGCGACCCGCTCGGCGCCCAGGTCGAGCAGGCGGGCGATGGCCACCGCCGGGTCGTTGTAGACGCAGAACCCGGAGGCGCGCGCCGGCATGGCGTGGTGCAGGCCGCCGGCCACGTTGACCGCCCGCCGGGCCTCGCCCCGCCAGACCGCCTCGGCCGCCGCCACCGTGGCCCCGGCGACCAGCGCGCTGGACTCGTGCATCCCCTCGAAGACGGGATTGTCCGAGGTGCCCAGCCCGAAGCCGGCGAAGAGGGGGTCGCGGGGGGCCACCCGCACGGCGTCGAGGTAGCGTCGGTCGTGCACCCGGCTCAACAGCGCGTCGTCGGCCGGCTCCGGCTTGACCAGCCGCACCCCGGGACGCGCCAGGACGCCCAGCTCGCGGGCGAGCGCGAAGGTCAGCTCCACCCGTACCGGGTCGAGGGGATGCTCACCCATGTCGTAGTCGAGCAGGGATTCGTCCCACACCACCACCGTGTCCTCGGACATGGCCTCATCGTCGCACGAGGACCCGGGCCTCCCGGCGCACGCGCGGCCGGACCGCGGGTGTCGCCCCGCGCCGCTCAGCCGCCCGGCGTCGGGCCGGTGGCCACCGGGCGGGCCGGGTCGGCGACCCACTCGCTCCACGAGCCGACGTAGAGCGCCGCGTCCGGGCGGCCGGCCAGGTGCAGCGCGAACACGGCCTGCGCGGCGGTCACCCCCGACCCGCAGTACGCGCCGACCGGACGGTCGTCGCCCACCCCTACGGCGGCGAACCGCGCGCGCAGGGCGTCGGCGGCGGGGAACCGGCCCTCGGCGACGTACCCGGGCGCGGGCAGGTTCACCGCGCCGGGGACGTGGCCGGCGACCGGGTCGATCGGCTCGGTCTCGCCCCGGTAGCGCGGCGCGGCGCGCACGTCGAGCAGGACGCCGTCGTCCGCCGCGGCCAGCCGGGCGGCCGCGGCGGCGTCGAGCACCGGCAGCGCGCCGGGGCGCACCTCGACGTCCCCCGGCGCCGGGGTCGGCACCGCCGTGCTGGTGGGCAGCCCGGCCTCCTGCCACGCCGGGAAGCCGCCGTGCAGCAGCCGCACCGGCCGGTGGCCCGCCCAGCGCAGCGTCCACCAGGCGCGGGCGGCGGCCATGCCGTCGCCGCCGTCGTACACCACCACGGGACGACCGGCGCGCACGCCGGCGGCCCGCAGCGCGGCCCGCAGCGCGCCGGGGTCGGGCAGCGGGTGGCGGCCGGCCGGGCCGGGCGGCCCGCAGAGCGCCGTGTCCAGGTCGACGAAGACCGCGCCGGGCAGGTGGCCGGCGGCGTAGTCGTCGCGGCCGGGTGGACCGGCGAGCCGCCAGCGGACGTCGAGCAGCGTGGGCGGGTCGGCGTGGCCGAGTTCGACGGCGAGCCGGTCGGCCTCGATCAGCAGCTCCTCGGTGACGGACATGGCGTCCAGTCAACACCACCCGGGCACGGAGCTGGCGGTTCGCCGTGCGTCGTTCGGTGAACGCCGAGGTAGCATCGTGGGCCGGAGGCCACTGACGTGAAGCATGATCTGGTCGACACGACCGAGATGTACCTCAAGACCATCCTCGAGCTGGAGGAGGAGGGCGTGCCGCCGCTGCGCGCCCGCATCGCCGAGCGGCTCGGGCAGAGCGGGCCCACCGTCAGCCAGACAGTCGCCCGGATGGAGCGCGACGGCCTGCTCACCGTCGAGGGTGACCGGCACCTGGCGCTGACCCCGCACGGTCGCAGCAACGCGGTCTCCGTGATGCGCAAGCACCGGCTCGCCGAGCTGCTGCTGGTGAACGTCATCGGGATGCCCTACGAGGAGGCCCACGAGGAGGCCTGCCGCTGGGAGCACGTGATGAGCGACGCCGTCGAGAAGCGCGTCTACGACCTGCTCAACCGGCCGACCCGCTCGCCCTACGGCAACCCGATCCCCGGGCTGGAGCAGCTGGGCACCCCGGAGCAGGCGACCACCGCCCCGATGGAGGGCGAACGCAACCTGGCGTTCCCCGGGCTGTCGGGGACGGTCGTGGTCCGCCGGATCTGCGAGAGCGTGCAGACCGACGCGGACGTGCTCCGGCAGCTGCACGCGGCCGGCGTCGACCCGGGCGCGACCGTGACGGTGGCGCAGGAGCGCGACGGGGTGTCGATCGACCGCTCCGGCGATCGCATCCGGCTCCCCCGCGAGGTCGCCTCCCGCGTCTTCGTAGCCGCCCACTGACCCCCCACCCCCCCACCCCCCACCCCACGGGGCGCCGATCTTGCACTTTGCGCCCGGACATGGGGTGCGACACGGGCGCTGTACGGGCTGAAAGTGCAAGATCGACGCACTGGGGGGCAGGGCGCGGGGCGGGGCGGGGCGCGGGTGGGGTCGGTCAGAGGGCTCGGGTGTCGAGTTTTCGGGCCAGGGTGACCAGCGCGTCCGTGAGCTTCTCGGCGTCGGCCCTCGCCGTGTCGCGCGCGGTGGCGTAACGCAGGGTGGCCAGGCTGCCCTCGGCGGCCAGCCAGCCCACCTCGACGACCGGCCCGAGGGCGCCCTTGGCCGAGGTGGTCCGCCGGTACGCCTGCTGCCCCAGCCCGGTCACCCGCCCGGCCCTCTCCGGCACCACGTCCGCGGTGAAGGTCGCCCGGTCGATCGACGCCTCGGTGACGGTCAGCGTCAGCTCCGGCAGCGTCTCCCGCCCCGCCCGCAGCACGCAGGTGTGACTGTCGCCCGTCGCGCTGGCCGCCGCGACGTCGAACCGGAACCCGGCGTGCTGCTCGACCACGCCGAAGTCCAGCAGCCGGCACGCCCCGCCCGAGGAGGCCGCCACCGGGTCGACCACGACCGGCGCGGCAGGCGGCACCGCCACCGGTTCGGGCTCCGCGCCGCAGCCCGCCACCAGCAGCACGGCCACCCCGGCACCCACCATCCGCCCGCGCACGATCACTCCTCCGCCGTCCGACGCCCGAAACGCCCGCCGGAAACCGTACGACGCGACCCGGTCGCGCGGTAGCCCTCGGCCGGCTCGGGCGAGTGTCAGTCGTCGACGTACGGGCAGTGCCGGCAGCCGCGGCCGCAGCAGGTGCCGCGGCGGGCCAGGAAGCCCGCGCTGAGCACGAAGAGCCCACTGCCCGGGTCGGGATAGCCGGCCTCGCCCGCGGCCAGCGCGGCGGCGTGCGCGGCCAGGATCCGCTCCCGGTCCGGATGCCCGGGCGGCAGCCGGGACGGGTGCGGCTCGGTCAGCGGCCGGTCCGCCAGCGGTCGTCGCTCTCCGGTCACCGGCGCAGTCTAGAGACGCGACCGCCGGCCCCCGCCCGGGGCCGCGGGCGGTGAGCGCGCCAGCAGCAGGGCGAGCGCGGGAGTTCCCGGCGCCCCGGCCGGCCGGTGCCACGGGGTCGGGCTGCCGGGCGGGAGCGGATCCGACCCGTGCCGGGGCGTCCGGCGTCGGGGCCGATCCCGTGCGCGAGGAAGCACGTTGGCTTTCCGGTGCACCGGGCCTATGGTGGCTGCATGTGTCCGACCGGTCAGCAGAAGAGCACCGCCGTCGTGGTGACGGCGGCGTCCGCTGCTGCCCGCCGGGGCGCCCTGGGCGTGACCGTGGCGACCCGGGTGGTGCGATCCGCGGTCGCGCCGTCGTGCGCCGGCTCGGTCCCCTGCCGACTGCCGAACCCCGTCCCCGCCGGACGTAGCCCTCCGTGGACCGGTTGCAACTCTTGCGAACGGCCACCAGGGCGAAGCTATCCAGCTTCGGCCCTTTTTCTTTTTCCGAGGGAGCTACGCCATGACCACGCCCACCCGGTCCGACGAGCGGAAGTGGCTCGACGACCTGCGTACGGCACTGACCAACGACTTCGAGGCGCAGACCGTACGGCTGACGCAGCTCACGGCCGACACCGGCGACCCGGGCGAGGCGCACACCCAGAGCGCGCTGATCGCCGCCACCCGGCAGAGCATCGACCAGATCAGCGGGGCGCTGCGCCGCCTCGCAGAGGGCCGCTACGGCACCTGCGAGCGGTGCTCCGACGCGATTCCCCGGGAACGCCTGGAGGTGCTGCCGCACGCCCGCTTCTGCGTGCCCTGCCAGCAGAAGCAGCACTGACCTACGTACGCGGGCTGCCGGGCCGGATGTACGGCACGGCAGCCCGCCGGGTCAGCCGAACCAGGTCATCGCCTGGCCGTGCGGGCGGGTCCAGGCCAGCGGCCGTCCGTCCAGCGCGAGCACGTTGTGCAGCGTGTCGTCCGGCGGCTGCGCAAGCGCGTGGAGGGGCAGCACGTCCGGGGACTCGTTGGCGATCCAGTGGCCGGGCAGACCGCGTACGACCTGGGCGAACGCCTCCCGGCGCGGTGCCGGCACCTGGTAGAGCACGGAGGTGTGGAACACCACCAGCGTCGCGCCGGCCGGTGCCCGCGCGGCCAGCGCGGACAGGTCGTCCACCAGGTCGCCGCGCGCCAGCAGCGGCGGATCGGCCGCGGCGACGGCCGCGGCGGCCCGCAGCCGGGCGCGGCGGTGTGCCTGCTCCGGCCAGATGAGGGCGTCGAGCCAGGCGACGTCCGCCGGATCGGTGACCCGCAGCGGGTTCAGGTCCAGGCCGGCCCGCCACACCACCTCCGGTAGCCGGTCCGGCGGGACCATGCCGGTGGCCGCGCACGCGAGGACCGGCTCACCCGCGCCGAGCACGTGCTCGCCGTAGCGGTAGGCGTACCGGTCGGGGTAGAGGCAGAGCCCGGCGGACGCGCCGACCTCCAGCAGCGCCAGCGGCTGCGGCAACGCCGCGAGCACCGGCAGCAGTACGGCACACCGCCCGGGCTCGTTGGTCTGGGTGGCCCGGCTGCGCAGTTCCGCCTCGATCGCCGGCCAGTTGGCCAGCGCGAAGTCGTGGAAGGCGGCCGGGTCGCGCACCGGGCCGCCGAGCAGGCGGACGACGCCGAAGAGCAGGTTCGGCTGCCGCCTGCCCGGCGGGAGCGGGTCGAGCAGGGCGAGCAGTTCGTCGTCCCGGGAGACGGCGAGGGAAAGTCGCTCGTACGCCGGTGACACCCCGCGCGCCTCCCGGCGGCCGAACTCGACGTAGCTCTCGCGGATGTTCATCTCCCGATGATGACGGTCCGGCCCCGGCGGCGGAACGAGCAGCCGGCGGGGCCCACCCGCCACTCTTTGCCGACCGCATCGACGCGGATGCCTCCCACCCGTAGCGGGTGGGAGGCATCCGTTCGAGTCGCTCACTCGGGTCGGTCAACCGCTCTCGCGGCCGACGGAACTCACGGGAGACCCGGGGTCGACCCGTCGGGTCAGCTGCAACCGCTGGTGGAGCCGCAGCCCTCGCAGACGTAGCAGCTACCGGCCGGGCGCATCTTCGTGCCGCAGGTGAAGCAGAGCGGCGCGTCGGCGGCCTTGCCGATCGCGGCCTCCAGCAGCTCGGTGCTGGAGCCGACGGACGGCGCCGGCTTGGTGGCGGCGACGTCTGCCATCTCCTGCGCCGGCTGGGCGACCGGCCCGGTCTTCGGCTCGGTCGGCGCCTCGACCGGGGCGGAGGCTGCCATCGCGGTGAGGTCCGTACCGCTCGCCTCCGCCTCCGCCTCGGCCCGGAGCTGGGCGGCCCGCTCCTTGGCGGTGAAGATGCCCAGCTCGGCGCGGCGCTCGTACGGCAGGAAGTCCAGCGCCAGGCGACGGAAGATGTAGTCCATCACCGAGGCGGCCATCCGCACGTCCGGGTCGTCGGTCATCCCGGCCGGCTCGAAGCGCATGTTGGTGAACTTGCTGACGTACGTCTCCAGCGGGACGCCGTACTGCAGGCCGATGGAGATGGCCACCGAGAAGGCGTCCATCACGCCGGCCAGGGTCGAGCCCTGCTTCGACATCTTGAGGAAGACCTCGCCGAGGCCGTCGTCCGGGTAGGACGACGCGGTGAGGTAGCCCTCGGCGCCGCCGACGGAGAAGCTGACCGTCTGCGACGGGCGCTTCTTCGGCAGCCGCTTGCGCACCGGGCGGTACTCGACGACCTTCTCTACGACCTTCTCCACCTCGGCGGCCGGGACCTGTGTGGGCGCGACGGCCTTGTTCGGCTTGGCGACCGAGAGCGGCTGACCGACCTTGCAGTTGTCGCGGTAGATCGCCAGCGCCTTCAGGCCGAGCTTCCAGCCCTCGAAGTAGATCTTCTCGACGTCCTCGACGGTCGCCTGCTCCGGCATGTTGACCGTCTTGGAGATGGCGCCGGAGATGAACGGCTGCACGGCCGCCATCATCCGCACGTGGCCCATCGGGGCGATGGACCGCTCCCCCATCGCGCAGTCGAAGACCGGGTAGTGCTCCGGCTTCAGGCCGGGGGCGTCGACCACGTGGCCGTGGTCGGCGATGTGCTCCACGATCGCCTCGACCTGCTCCTCGGGGTAGCCGAGGCTGCGCAGGGCGCGCGGTACGGTCTGGTTGACGATCTGCATCGAGCCGCCGCCGACCAGCTTCTTGAACTTGACCAGCGCCAGGTCCGGCTCGACGCCGGTGGTGTCGCAGTCCATCATCAGGCCGATGGTGCCGGTCGGCGCGAGCACGCTGGCCTGGGAGTTGCGCCAGCCGAACTTGTCGCCGATCTTGTTGCCCTGGGTCCACTGCTTCGTCGCCTCACGGACGATCGCGGTGGCCACGGTGCCCGTCGGCTTGATCTCGTCGTTGGCGGCGGCGTGCTTGCGCATGACCCGCTTGTGCGGCTCGGCGTTGCGGGCGTAGCCGTCGTACGCGCCGACGACGCCGGCCAGCTCGGCGGAGCGGCGGTACGCGGTGCCGGTCATCAGCGAGGTGATGGACGCGGCGACCGAGCGGCCCTGCTCCGAGTCGTAGGGCAGGCCGGAGGCCATCAGCAGGGCGCCGAGGTTGGCGTAGCCGATGCCGAGCTGCCGGTAGGCGCGGGTGGTCTCGCCGATCTTCTCGGTCGGGAAGTCGGCGAAGCAGATCGAGATGTCCATCGCGGTGATGACCAGCTCGACGGAGCGGACGAACTTCTCCACCTCGAAGTCGCCGTCGGCGCGCAGGAACTTCATCAGGTTCAGCGAGGCCAGGTTGCACGAGGAGTTGTCCAGGTGCAGGTACTCCGAGCACGGGTTCGACGCGGTGATCCGGCCGGTCTCGGGGCAGGTGTGCCAGTCGTTGATGGTGTCGTCGTACTGCAGGCCGGGGTCGGCGCACTCCCAGGCGGCGTTGGAGATGGCGCGGAACAGGTTCTTGGCGTCGATGGTCTCGATGACCGCGCCGTCGAGCCGGCCGCGCAGGTCGAAGCCGCCGCCGTTCTCCACGGCGGTCATGAACTCGTCCGAGACCCGGACCGAGTTGTTGGCGTTCTGGTACTGCACGCTGACGATGTCGGCGCCACCGAGGTCCATGTCGAACCCGGCGTCGCGCAGGGCGCGGATCTTGTCCTCCTCGCGCGCCTTGGTGACCACGAACTCCTGGATGTCCGGGTGGTCCACGTCGAGGATGACCATCTTGGCCGCGCGTCGGGTGGCGCCGCCGGACTTGATGGTGCCGGCGGAGGCGTCCGCGCCGCGCATGAAGCTGACCGGGCCGGAGGCGTTGCCGCCGGAGGAGAGCAGTTCGCGGGAGGAGCGGATCCGCGACAGGTTCACGCCGGAGCCGGAGCCGCCCTTGAAGATCAGCCCCTCCTCCTTGTACCAGTCGAGGATGGAGTCCATCGAGTCGTCGACGGCGAGGATGAAGCACGCGCTGACCTGCTGCGGCGAGGGCGTACCGACGTTGAACCAGACCGGCGAGTTGAAGCTGAACACCTGGTGCAGCAGCATCCAGGTCAGCTCGTGGGCGAAGACCTCGGCGTCGGCGGGGGAGGCGAAGTAGCCGTACTCCTCACCGGCGGTGCGGTAGGTGGTGACCACCCGGTCGATCAGCTGCCGCAGCGACCACTCCCGCTCCGGGGTGCCCACCGCGCCCCGGAAGTACTTGGTGGTCACGATGTTCGCCGCGTTGACGCTCCAGGACTCCGGGAACTCGACCCCGCGCTGCTCGAAGTTGACCGAGCCGTCCCGCCAGTTCGTCATCACGACGTCGCGGCGCTCCCAGGCGAGCTCGTCGTAGGGGTGCACCCCCTCGGTCGTCCAGACCCGCTCGACCTTGAGCCCCGCGCCGGCCTTGTTCCGTGCCCTGCTGGTTGTCACACCATCCCCCGACATCTCATCCGCCCCCTCGTCCGCGCGGCCAACCGCCGCGCGATCCGACTTCATCAACAACTTCAACTGGTACGGCCGGCGGCCTCGACCGCGTCGGCCCCGGCGCCCTCGCGGGCGCGTTCCCGCAGCGTCTCGATCTCCCGCTCGAAGTCGGCGAGCGAGTCGAACGACCGGTAGACGCTGGCGAACCGCAGGTAGGCGACCTCGTCCAGGTCGCGCAGCGGGCCGAGGATGGCCAGCCCCACGTCGTGGCTGGGGATCTCGGCGGCCCCCTTGGCCCGGACGGTCTCCTCGACCTTCTGCGCGAGCAGCGCGATGGAGTCGTCGTCCACCGGCCGGCCCTGGCACGCCTTGCGCACCCCGCCGATGATCTTCGTGCGGCTGAACGGCTCGGTGACCCCGCTGCGCTTGACGACCGCGAGGACCGCCTCCTCGACCGTGGTGAACCGCTTGCCGCACTCCGGGCAGGACCGCCGCCGGCGGATCAGCTGACCGTCGTCGGCCTCCCGCGAGTCGACGACCCGGGAGTCGGCGTGCCGGCAGTACGGACACCGCATCGGCCGACCTCCTTCATCGCTCGCGGGCCGCCCGTGGCCGCTCTCCGGGCACGCGTCAGCGCGGCGGAGCCATCTGTCGACGGTCTTCGCCGTACCGAGCCTGCCGGAGTGCGGTCGGTAGTCGAACCCAACCTGTAGGCGACTTACGCCCGTGTGACTACTACATCTAGGGGTCGACCGTAGGCCGCTGCGGATCGGAGGTCAAGTTGAACGGGGTGTCCGGCGCGTCACCGGAAGCCGGGGTGACCAGCCGTCGTCACCCGCCGGGAGGACCAACCGCCCGGGGCCTTCCCGGGTTACCGGTCGGGCCGACGAAAACGGCCGACGAACGGACGGAGTCGAACACCCGTTCGACCCGACGTACCATTTAGCAGAACACGCGTACGAGCCGGGCGCTTTTTCACCCCGACACGCCGAGCGAGGTCGTACAGATGTTTGAAAATGACCGATCTCACCTATACGGTCATGAACGACCGGGCGCGGAAGACTCCGTCGCCGCCGGCCACCGCGCACCACCGCACGCACCACGAGCCGCCAAGGCACCCAGCGCCGACCAGGGAGGACGGACGTGACCGAGGACCGGGCCAGCCGGCCGAAGCACCCGCAGCAGATCACCGAGGCGGGTCCGCCGGCCACCCGACGCCGGGGCGCCGCGCGCAGCCGGACGGGGCAGCCCGCCGTGCGCCCGGTCACCCCGGTGGTCAGTGCCTTCCCCGACCCCGCGACGGTGGATCTCACCGCCCGGCAGCGCCGCATCCTGGAGTTCATCCGCACCTGGGTGGAGCGGCACGGCTACCCGCCGAGCGTGCGCGAGATCGGCGAGGCCGTCGGCCTGGTCTCGCCGTCCAGCGTCGCCTACCAGCTCAAGGAGCTGGAGAAGAAGGGCTTCCTGCGCCGCGACCCCAACCGGCCGCGCGCGGTCGACGTGCGGGCGCCGGCCGACGTCGACGACGAGCTGGCCCGCTCGCAGCGCCCCGCCCCGGCCTACGTCCCGATGCTGGGCCGGATCGCGGCCGGTGGCCCGATCCTGGCCGAGCAGGCCGTCGAGGACATCTTCCCCCTGCCCCGTGAACTGGTGGGCGAGGGCGAGGTCTTCATGCTCCAGGTCAAGGGCGACTCGATGCTCGACGCGGCGATCTGCGACGGCGACTGGGTCGTGGTCCGGCAGCAGCCGACCGCCGAGGTCGGCGACATCGTCGCCGCCATGCTCGACGGCGAGGCGACCGTCAAGACCTACCGCCGCCGCGACGGGCACGTCTGGCTGATGCCGCAGAACCCGGCCTTCGACCCGATCCCCGGTGACGACGCCACGATCATGGGGCGGGTCGTCGCGGTGCTGCGCCGCATCTGATCTTGTACGCCGCCGGGTGGCCGTCGTCGACGGTCACCCGCGCACGCCCACCCCGACGGCGTGCCCGTCCGAGCGCCGGCCGGCCGCTCGCGGTCTAGTACCGGTCGCCCCGGTGATCCCGCCCACCGCCGGGCACCTGGCCGTAGCCGCGACCGTCCTCGGGGCCGCCGTCGCGCCGACGCGCCGACCGCTGGCCCCGGGGCTCCGGCTCGCCGCCCCGGCGCGGCGGCTCCGCCCGGCCCCCGCCGTAGACGCCACCGCCCGGCTGGCCCCCGCCGCCGTAGACGCCCCCGCCGGTACGCCCACCACCCTGGCGCCCGCCGCCCTGACGTCCGCCGCCCTGACGTCCGCCACCCTGCTGTGCGTCGCCACCCCGGCGACCGCCGGCGGGGCCGCCCGGTCCACCGCCGCCGGTCGGCCGGCCGCCGTAGACCCCCGCCCCGCCACCGGCCGGGCGGGCACCACCGTAGACGCCGCCGCCGGCCGGGCGGGCCCCGCCGACGGCCGGCGCG
>NZ_JBAKHV010000034.1:0-69173 GCF_036906775.1 Micromonospora sp. CPCC 205561
AGGCTCGCCCGGGGCCGAGCCGACGCGCCGGCCCCGGTCGGGCGGCCGCGCGGGTCAGCCGGCCGCCCGGCGGCGTCGCTCCCGGCGGGCGCCGACGACGCTCCACCCGATGGCGACGGCGAGCGTCAGCACCACCACCGCGAGGGTGAGCCAGACCGGCAGCTTCCCCACCGGCGTCTCGGCGAGGATCAGCTTGGCCCCCGCGAAGGCCAGCAGCACGGCCAGCCCGTAGCGCAGGTGGCCGAAGTGCCGCAGCAGCCCGGCCAGGCAGAAGTAGAGGCTGCGCAGGCCGAGCACCGCGAACGCCGTCGCTGTCCAGACCAGGAACGTGTCGGTGGTGATGGCCAGGATGGCCGCCACCGAGTCGATCGCGAAGATGACGTCGGTGGCCTCGATCGCGACCAGCGCCACCAGCAGCAGCGTGGCCCTGCGCCGGCCGTCGACCAGGGTGGTGAACCGGCCGCCGTGGTAGCGCGGCTCGGTGGGCACCAGCCGCCGGAAGGCCCGGACCGCGACGTTGCGGTCCGGGTCGACGTCCGGCTCACCCCGCACCGCGAGTCGCCACCCTGTCCAGATCAGGAAGGCGCCGAGCACGACCCCGGCCCAGGTCAGCCGCTCCAGCAGCTGCGCACCGGCGAAGATGAAGGCCAGTCGGAAGACGAGCGCCCCGAGCACGCCCCAGAAGAGGACCTTGTGCTGGTACGCGGCGGGCACCCGGAAGTATCCGAACAGCAGCGCGAAGACGAAGACGTTGTCGACCGAGAGCGCCTTCTCCAGCAGGTAGCCGGAGTAGTACGCCACGGCCGGCTCGCCGCCCCGCCAGAGCCAGACCACGAGGCCGAAGGTGAGCCCCGCGGTGATCCAGACGCCGCTCCACACCAGCGCCTCGCGCAGCTCGATCACGTGGTTGTCGCGGTGCGAGAGCATGTCGACGGCGAGCATGACGGCGATGACCGCGCTCACCGCCGCCCAGGCCCAGAAGGGCGCCGCGAACGTCGCCTCGTCCACCCGGCGTCCTCCGCATCCACGACGGCGGCTGCTGCCCGGCCGCGCCCCGGCCTCGGGCGCGACACCCGCGTCCCGGCGACGACCCGGGAACGCCTCCGTTGCCGAGCCTAGGCGAGCCGCCCACCGGCCGACGGCGGTCCGGCGAAGTCCGCGCCGAGGGCCGGTCCGCCCCGCCCCGACGTCGCGGCCCCGGCCGGCCGCCGCCGGGCGACGGGAGACGAGCCGTGCGGGACGGTCCCGCGCCTCGCCCACCGGCGACGCTACGGCCGTCGCGGCCCGGCGGATCAGGGCCGAGGGACCGCTCCGGCACGGCCGGACGGGCCGGCGCGGGACGGGTCCAAGGTCCCGGGTCGAGGGGGCCCGGTCGGCCCTGCCGGGCCCACGCCGGGGGGCGTCCAATGGAGATGCCACCGGGAAAGCGCGGTGCGAGGCACACGAAGGGACGTGGGGACGATGACCGCGACGAGTGAGCGGAGCACCGCCGGGACCGACACCGCGGTGGCGCAGCCCCGGCACGTCGCCGAGGGCGCCCGGGAGCGGGCCATCCGCTATGTCTTCGCCGGCATCCGGATCGCCCTCGGCTGGACCTTCCTCTGGGCGTTCCTGGACAAGCTCTTCGGCCTGGGGTACGCCACCGAGGCGAAGAACGCCTGGATCAACGGGGGCAGCCCCACCAAGGGCTTCCTGAGCTTCGGCGCGGCGGGCCCGTTCGCGGGCTTCTACCGCGGCATCGCCGGGGCCGCCTGGGCGGACGTGCTCTTCATGATCGGCCTGGCCGCGATCGGCGTGGCGCTGCTGCTCGGCATCGGGATGCGGGTCGCCGCCGTCGCCGGCGCGGCGCTCTACGTGATGATGTGGACGGTCGTCCTGCCTCCCGAGACCAACCCGTTCATGGACGAGCACCTGATCCACGCGGCGCTGCTGGTCGGCCTCGCGCTGGTCGACGCCGGCGCCACCCTCGGCCTGGGCGGACCGTGGGCGAAGCTGCCCGTCGTACGGCGGTTCCCCTGGCTGCGGTGACCCGGTCGACACCACCTGGGAGCGGGCGTCGCCACCGGTGACGCCCGCTCCCAGCCGCCCCGCCACGCCTGCGGCCCCCTCCCGCACCGCCCGCCGGTGCCCGCGGCCGCGTCCCGCCTGCCGGTGTGCCCGCGGCCGCGGCCCGGTGCGACCGGAGGCATCCTGGTCGGCCGGATTCCGGGACCGGCGTGCACCGGCCGGCGGCCGTCCGGCAGGATCTCTGGTGACCGGACATCAGTACCGAAGCGGCAGGAGACTCCCGAATGAACCAGGCAGCAGGCGCGGGCTCGGGCAAGCCCGAGGTGGGGCCGATCGAGGGCGCGCCGCCCGCCGATCTCGTCATCGACGACATCACCGTCGGCGAGGGGCCGGAGGCCGAGCCGGGGCAGTTGGTCAGCGTCCACTACGTGGGGGTGGCGCACTCCACCGGCCGCGAGTTCGACTCCTCGTGGAACCGGGGCGAGACGTTCGAGTTCCCGCTCGGCGGCGGACAGGTCATCTCCGGCTGGGACCGGGGCGTCGTGGGCATGCGGGTCGGCGGCCGGCGCCGGCTGACCATCCCGCCGCACCTCGGCTACGGCGACCGGGGCGCCGGCGGCGTCATCAAGCCGGGCGAGACCCTGGTCTTCGTCGTGGACCTGCTCGACGTCCGCTGAGCGGACGGCCGCCCGCCGGGCGGACGGCGAGGCGCTCGGCGCGCGGGTAGGCGAAGGCCCGCTCCGGCACGGGCGTGCCGGTGCCGGCTGACCGCCGGGGCCCGGGCCGGTGCGGATGGCGGAGAGCGCCGTCGGCACCGGCCCGCCCCGCGAAGCGGTGACCGTCTCGTTCCCGGCACCCACGGCCGCCACGGTCAGCCCCGGGTCAGCAGGGCACCAGTTCCCGCTCGGCGCACCGGTCGACGATCGGGATGACCCGGTGCAGGCCGGTCGCCCGCAGCACCCGCCCGACCACCGGGTCGGGGTGCAGCAGCACCAGCTCCCCACCCCGGGCGCGGACGCGCAGGTGCGCGGCGACCAGCGTCCGCAGCCCGGCGGCGGAGAGCAGGCGGACGCCGGAGAGGTCGAGCCGGAGCACGGGCCGGACCGGGGCGGCCCAGAGCGCGGAGCGGAACGCGGGGACGGTGGCGATGTCGATCTCCCCGACGGCCCGCACGTCCACCGCGTCGTCGGCCACACTCATCTCCACGTGGAGCCGGTCGTCGCGCTGTCCCATGCCCACGAATCTAGCCCCCGCCACCGACATTTCCGCCCTGCCCAGGGACCGGATCCGGGTACGCCCAGGGTCAGACCCGGGGGCTCCCCCGATCCCTCTCAGGGGGGATACGCGCCGCCTCGCCGGGATGACGTCGGCGGGCGAGAATGGGCCGATGGTCCCTCCCCGTCCCCGGGTGCCCCGGCTGATCCGTCCCGTCCGCGAACCCGCCACCGTCGCGCCGCCCCTCGACGGCCCGTGGGCGCCGGTCGACCGGCGACTCGACTCCGTCGAGCTGCTGCCCCTGCCCGACGGCGCGTCCGGCCCGGAGGACGTGGTCGTCGACCCGTCCGGCCGGGTGGTCAGCGGGACGGCGGACGGCCGGCTCTGGTGGTGGCCCGTGGACGCCGCGCCGGGAACCCTGCCCCGGCCGCTCGCCGAGACCGGCGGCCGACCGCTGGGCGTGGAGGTCGACCCGATCGACGGCAGCCTGGTGGTCTGCGACGCGTACCGGGGGCTGCTGCGGGTGACCGACGACGGGGCGGTGCGGGAGCTGGGCGGGGTGGGGGCGAGGGCACACCTGGCCGACAACGCCGCCGTCGCCCGCGACGGCACGGTCTACTTCACCGACTCGTCCGACCGGTTCCCGCTGTCGCACTGGAAGCGGGACCTGCTGGAGCACCGCCCCAACGGGCGGGTGCTGGCCTACGACCGGCGCAGCGGGCGCACCGACGTGGTCTGCGCGGGCCTCTACTTCCCCAACGGGATCGCGCTCACCCCCGACGAGTCGGCGCTGATGCTGGTGGAGACCGCCGCGCACCGGCTGGTGCGGGTCTCCCTGCCCGGCGGCGTGGTCACCGTGCTGGCCGACCTGCCGGCGTACCCGGACAACCTGACCGCCGTCGGCGACGGCACGTACTGGATCGCGCTGCCCAGCCCCCGGGTGCCGCTGGTCGAGCGGCTGCTGCCCCACCCGCGGCTGCGCCAGCTGGTGGCGCTGCTGCCGGCCGCGGCGCAGCCGAAGCCGCTGCGCTACGGCCTGGTCGCGCTGGTCGACGGCGAGGGACGGGTGCTGCGCAGCCTGCACGGCCCGCGCGGCGGATACGACATGATCACCGGCGTACGCCAGCACGGCGGCCGGCTCTGGCTGGGCACCCTCACCGGCCGCGCGGTCGCCCGGGTGCCGCTGGCCTGAGCCCACGTCGACCCCGGCCCTGAACGGCCGGCGCGTCCGGACCGGCCGGAGCGGCCGGAGCGGCCGTCTGCGGCAGGGCGCCTGCGGGACGGGGCGCTCACGTCCGGGACCGGTCCGCGTGGCGGCGGACCGGTCCCGGGTGTGCGTACCGTCGGTCAGCCGCCCCGGACGGACGGCGCCGGCGCCGGCGAGCCCCCGGCCACCGCCCCCGGGTGCGGGACCGCCGACGGCGCCGGCCCGAGCGCGGCGGGCACCGGCAGCGCGCTGCCCCTGACGAACTCGGCCCAGCCGACGTTCCACGCCGTCCAGCCGTTGCCCTCGCCGAGCGGCACCTCGGTGCCCTTGACGGTGACCAGGTCGCCGACCTGGGTGACCCCCATCAGCCAGTCCGCGGCGGCGGCGGAGACGTTCGTGCACCCGTGCGAGACGTTGGTGCTGCCCTGGTCCCCCTCCGACCAGGGCGCGCCGTGGATGAACTCGCCGCCCCAGGTCAACCGCTGGGCGTCCTCGACGTCGACCACGTAGGGATCGGCCGACCCCCGGGTGTCGAACGTCGTCTGCTGGTGCTTCTCCATGATCACCATCTTGCCGCTGGAGGTCGGCGTGCTCGGCTTGCCGAGGCTGACCGGGATCCTGCGGACCACCTTGCCGTCGCGCAGCACCGACATCTGCTTGGTCGAGTTGTCGATCTCCAGCGCCACCTGCCGGCCGATCCGCGAGGTGGCGGTGCGGTCGGAGTCGCCGACGTGGTCCTTGCCGATCGGCAGCCCCTCCAGCCCGGCCCGCACGCTGATGGTGGTTCCCGGACGCCAGAAGTCGGGGGCCCGGTAATAGGCCTGACTGCCGTCGGAGACCCACGACCAGACACCCGGCTGGGGCGGGTCCGTCTTCACGAACAAACGGCGCTGCACGTCGGCCCTGGCCTCTTTCGGAATGGGCGGGTCGAAGGCGACGCTCACCGGCATGGCGGTGCCGTACGTCCGTTTACCGGCGAAATACAGGGTGCTGGTGATCTGCGGCTTGTTCGATTTCGGCATCGTGGTGAAGGTGGTCTTCCTGGTGGTGGTCGTCCCCGCGTCGCCCGTGGCCGTCACCTCCGCGGTGTAGGTCCGTCGCGGCTGCAGGGCAGTCGACGGTACCCAGGCCGAGCCGTCCTCCCGGGGCTCCGCCGCGACCCGCGCGCCCTTGTCGTCGGTGATCCGGACGGCGGTGACCTTCCCGTTCCTGACCGCGGTGCCCACCTCGGCGGTGACCGGCACCTCGCGGGAGCGGTCGGCGGGTGTAACGGTCAGTTCCGGGGCCGCCACCCGCCCCTGCGCGGGCCGGGCGTCCGGCTCACGGTCGGCGGTGCACCCGCCGAGGGCCAACGGCGTGGCCGCGATAGTCACGGCCAGCACCGTCAGTCGCCGCCTCAACTTCATGATGCGTCCCCCCGTTGATTGGTGTCCCTGGGCCACATTCTCTCCACTCCACGCGGGACCGGATCGCAATTTCCACGGAATCGGCGCGTCAATTGCGGGAAGCAATTACCGGACTGCACCGGGATATGGGTGTCCGTCCCCGCCTACCGAATCGCGCCCGGTTCCGTCCGCCCGCTGTCGTCGTGGCCCGGCGTGCCGCTCCGTCCCGGTTGCGGGCGTACGGGCGGTTCCGGCCCCGAGCGGGCCCGCCTCGGCGAATTCACGTCCGGTCGTGGTGGCCGTGGTTGCGTTCCCAGCGGCCGCCGACCGGCGGGGTGTCCATCCGGATGGCGGCGTCCGCGTTGCCGGCCAGGTCGTTCTCCTCGACCCGGCAGTCCACACACCTGCCCCGCTCCGTGATCCACAGACCGTGGTTCTGTCGGCTCGGGTCCCGGTTGTCCCAGATCCGGTTGTCCCGGATGGTGGCCGAGTCGACGGTCGCGTTGATCGCGATACCGGCGCGCACCGGCGGCCCGGCGGGCAGCTCGTAGCGGGTCCCCGGATGCGGCGTGCCCCCGCTCCACCCGCTGTGGGAGTCGGGCCGGATGGGCGCGAGGGTGAGTTCCGTGTCGTCGTTGGCCGCCACCACGGCGATCCGGGCACCGACCCGCAGCACCTTGCCCCGGTGACCGTCGTTGGGCCAGGTCGCCCGCCGGTCCACCACCGACTTCTCGGTGTACCGCACCGAGTCGCCCTGCCCGCTCGTGGCCGGCGCCCACTGCCGCCCGTTGTTGCGGATCCGGTTGCCGACCACGATCGCGTCGCGCAGCGGGCGGTCGATGCGGATCGCGTCGGCGCTGTTGCCGTAGAAGTCGTTGCTCTCGATGACGATCTCCTCGGCGACGTGCTCCTCCGAGCCGCCGAGGTCGCGCTGGTGGTAGCCGTACCGGCCGTTGCCGCTGATCCGGTTGCCGCGGATCGTGTACGGGCCGGGGGTGTCGCCGATGCTGACCCCGTCGCGCAGGTTTCCGTCGATAACGCAGTCGGTGAGGATGCCGCCGCGCCCGGCGGTGTGCGTGGTGCCCTTCGCGGAGACGTGGAAGCCCGCCTCCAGGTTGCCGGTCATCGTGCAGGCGGAGACGATGAGGCCGTTGGCCCCCCAGTCGGAGATGCCGAAGCGGTTGCCCTGGGCGTGGCAGCCGATGATCCTTATCCCGCGCGGACGCAGGTGGTCCGCCTCCTGGAGCTCCAGGAAGATGCCGTTGGTGGCGTTGCCCACCGCGCTGCAGTTGACGACGTTGAACCGCTCGACGCTGCCCCAGCCGCCGACGCCGACGCCGATGCCCGCGCCGCCCATCTCCGTGCCGTTGTCCAGCCGTCCGCACCCGACCACCAGCACCCCGTCGATCAGGCAGTCCTGGAGGAAGTCGCAGCCCAGGCCGGTGGCGGCGGTGTGGTGGATGTAGAGGTTGCGGAAGACGCCCCGCACGACGTACTGCAGGCCGAGGCCCTTGGCCAGCGGGTTGTAGTCCGCCGACGCCACCTCCGAACCGTCGATCTCGAAGTCCGCGAAGGTGCAGTCGGCCAGGTGCCGGTCGCGGTCGGCGCCGTGCAGGAGCGTGGTGTGGAAGGCGAGCGGCGCGGGGTCGGCCCGGTTGCCGGCGTTGCTGAGCACGAAACGGGTCGCGCCCGGTCCCGCCCCGACGAGCGACACCCCGCTGCGCCACACGGTGCCCGCGTTCCGCATCGAGTAGACCCCGGGCGGGCAGTAGATGATCCGGACCCGGCCGTCGGCGGCGTACGCGTCGCCCAGCCGGTCCACCAGCGCGGCCAGGGCCGGCTGGTCGTTGCTCGCCCCGTCGCCGGTCATGCCGTGCTCCCGGGCGTCGCAGAGCAGCGGGGCACCCGCGACCGGGTGGCGGCGCACGCCGCCGGCGGAGGGCATGTGCAGGTCGGTCACCTCGTCCTCCCCTCGGCGAGACTGCCCGGCCCGCGTTCCCGGCCCCGGCGCGGGGAAACGCGGCCCGCGACGGCGACGGCCCCGGCCCGCCGGGTGGCGGGCCGGGGCCGTCGTGGCCGGGGTCAGGAGTTCGCGATCAGCAGCGCCGGCCGCTCGACGCAGTCGGCGACGTGCCGCAGGAAGCCGCCGGCCACCCCGCCGTCGCAGACCCGGTGGTCGAAGGTCAGGCTGAGCTGGGTCACCTTCCGCACCGCGAGCTGCCCGTCCACCACCCAGGGCTTGTCCACGATCCGTCCCACCCCGAGCAGCGCCGCCTCCGGATGGTTGATGATCGGGGTGGAGCCGTCCACGCCGAAGACACCGTAGTTGTTGAGCGTGAACGTGCCGCCGGTCAGCCGCGCCGGCGCCAGCGTGCCCGCCCGGGCCGCCGCGGTGGTCGCGGCCAGCTCGGCGGCCAGTTCCGCGGTGGTGAGCCGCTGCGCGTCGCGCAGCACCGGCACGACCAGCCCCCGGTCGGTCTGGGCGGCGATGCCCAGGTGCACCCCGGCGGACTGGACGATCCGCTGGCCCTCGGTGTCGACCCGGGCGTTGAGCTGCGGGTACCGGCGCAGCCCGGAGAGGCAGATCCGGGCCAGCAGGGCCAGGACGCCCACCGGCGCGTCCGGGGTCGCGGCGTTGATCGCCGCGCGGGTCTCCAACAGCGCGGTGGCGTCCACGTCCACCCAGATGGTCACCTCGGGGATCTCCCGCCGGCTGCGGGAGAGCTTGTCGGCGATCGCCTTGCGGATGCCGGTCAGCGGAACGACCAGATCCTCCCCGCCGGAGGGCGCCGGCGTCGCGGCCTCGTCCGGCACCGCGGCCAGCCGGGCGGCCGGCGTCGCCGCCTGGGTCGCCGCGGCCTCCACGTCCGCCCGCCGCACCACGCCGCCCGGGCCGGTGCCCCGCAGGGCGGCCAGGTCGACGCCGTGCTCGCGGGCCAGTCGGCGCACGATCGGCGAGATGACCAGGGGTGCCGCCGCGCCGGGCGCCTCGGCGACCGGGGTCGCCGGCACCGGGGCGGCCGGGGCGGGTTCGGGGGCCACCGCCAGGCGGGGCCGGCGCCGCCGCCGTCCCGCGCCGCCGTGGCCGGTGCCGTACCCGATGAGGACGTTGCCGGAGCCGGCGCGCTCCTCCTCGCGGTAGGTGGCGTGCCCGGCGGGCTCCGCAGCGGCCGTGCCGTCCGCGGCGAGCGGCGCGATGGTGATCAACGGCTGGCCCACGGGGCGCGTCTCGCCCGCCGCGCCGTGCAGGGCCACGACCCGCCCGGCGTACGGGCAGGGGACGTCGACCACGGCCTTGGCGGTCTCCACCTCGACGACGCTCTGGTCCACCGTGACCACGTCGCCCAC
Organism: Micromonospora sp. CPCC 205561; assembly: GCF_036906775.1. Classification (NCBI taxonomy): domain Bacteria; kingdom Bacillati; phylum Actinomycetota; class Actinomycetes; order Micromonosporales; family Micromonosporaceae; genus Micromonospora; species Micromonospora sp. CPCC 205561. The sequence goes on from NZ_JBAKHV010000034.1 coordinate 9,163, forward strand.
GGCGACCCGCCACTCGACGATCTCGGCCTCGCTCAGCCCCTCGCCCAGGTCGGGCAGGAGGAAGACCTGCGTCCCGTCCACGGTGGTCACGCCGCGCTCCCCCGGTCCAGCCAGCGCTCGTCGGGCTGGTCGTCCCACTGGAGCCGGGCCACCGTGTCGAGGACCCGGTCCACCGAGGGCAGGTGGGTGTGCTCCAGCATCGGCGCCGGGTACGGGATGTCCAGGCCGGACACCCGCAGCACCGGGGCGTGCAGGGCGTGGAAGCAACGCTCCTGCACCCGGGCGGCGATCTCGGCGCCGACCCCGGCGAAGCCCTGGGCCTCCTGGATCACCACGCACCGGCCGGTACGCCGCACCGAGGCGGTGACGGTCTCGTCGTCGAACGGCACGACGCTGCGTACGTCCACGACCTCCAGGTCCCAGCCCTCCTCACGGGCGGCCTCGGCGGCCTCCAGCGCGACCGGCACCGCCGGCCCGTACGCGACGAGGGTGGCGTCGCGGCCGGCGCGGCGCACGACCGCCCGGCCGATCGGCGCGGTGCTGGCCGGCAGCTCCGCCTGGGCGCTGGAGAAGTAGAGCTTCTTCGGCTCCATGAACACGACCGGGTCGGGATCGTCGATCGCCTGGCGCAGCAGCGAGTACGCGTCCTCGACGGTGGCCGGGGTGACCACCTTCAGGCCGGGGGTGTGCGCGTAGTACGCCTCGCTGGAGTCGCAGTGGTGCTCGACGCCACCGATGCCGCCGGCGTAGGGCACCCGGATGACGATCGGCACGCTGAGCGCGCCCCGGGTGCGGTTGCGCAGCTTCGCCACGTGCGAGGCGATCTGCTCGAACGCCGGGTACGCGAACGCGTCGAACTGCATCTCGACCACCGGGCGCAGCCCGGACATGGCCATGCCGACGGCGAAGCCGACGATGCCGGCCTCGGCGAGCGGCGTGTCGAAGCAGCGCTTGTCGCCGAAGCGGGCCTGGAGGCCGTCGGTGATCCGGAAGACGCCGCCGAGCGCGCCGACGTCCTCGCCGAAGACGACCACCCGCTCGTCTTCGAGCATCGCGTCGGCGAGCGCCGCGTTGAGCGCCTTCGCCATGGTCAGGGTCGCCATCAGCGCTCACCCTCCTCGTCCTGGGCGGCGGCCAGCTCGGCGCGGACCTGCTCGCGCTGCTCGACCAGCTGCGGGGTGGGCTCGGCGTAGACGTGATCGAAGAGGCTCAGCGGGTCGACCGTCGGCTGCGCGTTCATCCGGGTGCGCAGGTCGGCGGCGTACGCCTCGGCCTCCTCGGCGACCGCGGCGACCCGCGCGTCGTCGAGCGCGCCGCGGGCCCGCAGGTAGGTCTCCAGCCGGGCCACCGGGTCGCGGTCCCGCCACGCCTCGACCTCGGCGCCGTCGCGGTAGCGGGTGGCGTCGTCGGCGTTGGTGTGCGCCTCCATCCGGTAGGTGTGCGCCTCGACCAGGAACGGGCCCTTGCCGGAACGCGCGTGCTCGACCGCGCGGGTGAGCACGGCCAGCACGGCCACCGGGTCGTTGCCGTCGACCTGCTCGCTGGGCACGCCGTAGCCGACGCCCTTGTACGCCAGCGACGGCGCGGCGGTCTGCCGGGACAGCGGGACGCTGATCGCGTACTTGTTGTTCTGCACGAAGTAGACGACCGGGGCCTTGAACACGGCGGCGAAGTTGACGCCCTCGTGGAAGTCGCCCTCGCTGGTCGCCCCGTCGCCGATGAACGCCAGCGCGACGGTCTCCCGCCCCTGGTACGACTCGCCGTAGGCCAGCCCGGCGGCGTGCACGCACTGGGTCGCCAGCGGGGTGCACTGCGGGGCGGTGTGCCGGGCGGCGGGGTCGTACCCGCAGTGCCAGTCCCCGCGCAGCAGGGTCAGCACCTCTACCGGGTCGATGCCCCGGGCGACCAGCGCCATCGACTCACGGTAGGTCGGGAAGACCCAGTCCGTGTCGCGCAGGGCGAGGACGGCGCCGACCTGGCAGGCCTCCTGCCCGCGCGAGGACGGGTAGACCGCCAGCCGGCCCTGCTTGGTCAGGGCGGTGGCCTGGACGTCGAAGCGGCGGCCGACGATCATCCGCCGGTACATCTCGACGAGCGCCTCGACGGGCGGCTCGGGGTAGTCGGCGGGGGCCGGCAGCGGCGTGCCGTCCGGGTCGAGCAGGCGGACGGGCTCGGTGGCCGGGAGCAGCGGCTTGGCCGGGTCGGGCGGGGTGGCCGCCCGGCGGTTGCGCGGGGATGCCCTGCGGACCGCCTGGGGTGTGGTCGTCACGGCGGGACCTCCTGGACGTGTGGTGGGCCTATGCTCCTGCTGTCGGATGATTGACTCAAGATCCGGGCCAAACGCGGGACGGACGGCATGCAAAGGGCGGCACAGTGAGCCAGGAGTCCGGTGGCGCAGCGGAGCCGGCGGCCGGAACGGGACGTTCGGCGCGAGCGCTGGACGAGGTCGACCGGCGGATCCTCGACGAGCTGGTCCGCGACGGGCGCACCTCGGTACGCACCCTCGCCGAGCGGATCCACATCTCCCGCACCAACGCGTACGCCCGGGTGGAGCGGCTGCTGCGCGACGGGGTGATCAGGGGCTTCCGGGCCCAGGTCGCGCCCGAGGCGGCGGGGCTGGGCACCTCGGCGTACGTGGCGTTGAAGATCGAGCAGAACACCTGGCGCGAGGTGTCGGCGGAGCTGGCCCGGGTGCGCTACATCGAGCACGCCGCCCTGCTCGGCGGCGACCACGACGTCCTCGCCCTGGTCCGGGCGCCGGACAACGCCACCCTGCGCGACGTCGTGCTGGGCCGGGTGCAGAGCATCGCCGGGGTGCTCTCCACCCGCACGTGGCTGGTGTTCGAGGAGTTCGACGGCGAGCGCAGCCCGTGGCGCTGAACCGGCGCGGCCGGCGGGCTCAGCGCTCCGGCGGAGCCTCCAGCCCCTCCCGGTCGGCCAGTTCCAGCAGCGGTTGCAGGGAGAAGCGCCGGTCGTCCAGGCCCGCGTGCGGGTCGCCGCGCCGGGCGAACCGGGCGGGCATCGTACGCACGTCGAAGTCCTCCGGCCGGGCGTCGTCCAGCTCCGACCAGTCCAGCGGCGCGGAGACCAGCGCCCGCGGGGTGGGGCGGATCGAGTACGCCGAGGCCATCGTGTGGTCCCGCGACATCTGGTTGTAGTCGATGAATACCGGCCGGTCCCGCTGCTCGCGCCACCAGGTGGTCGTCACCAGCTCCGGCAGCCGGCGCTGCATCTCCCGGCCCAGTGCCAGCACCGCCCGGCGGCAGTCGCCGAAGCTCCACCGGGGCTCGATCGAGAGATAGACGTGCAGGCCCCGCCCGCCGGTGGTCTTCGGATGCCCGGTCAGGCCCAGCTCGGCGAGGAACGCGCGCACCTCGTGGGCCACCGGCACCACCTGCTCGAAACCCACCCCCGGCATCGGGTCGAGGTCGATGCGGAGCTGGTCGGGCCGCTCGACGTCGCCGGCGGAGACCGGCCACGGGTGGAACCGCAGGGTGCCCAGGTTGGCCGCCCAGATCACCACCGCCAGCTCGCTCGGCGCGATCTCGTCGGCCGTACGCCCGCTCGGGAACGTGATGTGGGCGGTACGCACCCACTCGGGCGCCCCCGCCGGCAACCGCTTCTGGTAGAAGGCGTCGCCCCGGTTGTCCTGCCGGGTGCCGATCTTCGCCCCCGGGAACACGCCGCGCGGCCACCGCTCCAGCATGGTCGGCCGGTCCCGTAGGGCGCGCAGGATGCCGTCGCCGACGGCCAGGAAGTAGGACACCACGTCCCGCTTGCTGAGCCCGAGCTCGGGGAAGTACGGCTTGTCGGGGCTGGAGAGGCGGACCAGCCGCTCCCCCACCCGAATCTCCTCGGCCGGCGTCGCCACGCCCACACCGTAACCCGCCCACCCACCCGACACCCCCCGTCACACCACCCCGCGCCCCGCGCCCCCGCGCCTCACGCCTCACGCCTCGCGCCCCGCGCCCCGCGCCCCGCGATCTTGCACTTTCAGCCCTCGGTTCGAGCGACATGTCCGCTTCGTGCGGGCGCGAAGTGCAAGATCGCGGGCGAGGCAGGGCGGGACGCGGGCAGGGAGCGGGGGGGCAGGGAGCGGCGGGGCAACGCCGGGTGCGGGCTGGGGCGGCGGGCGGTGGCGCTGCGGCGCTGGCGGCGGACGTCACACCTGTGGGCTACGGTCCGGGCACGGCGGGTCACCACGGGCCGGGGCGTCGCGGCGCGAGGGGTCGTGGCGAGGGGTTCGTGGCGAGGGTGCGCCGCCGGGGGTGGCAGCGCGGCCGGTGCGTCCACCGACGCCACCGCACCGGTGCTCCGCCCCCACCCCACCTCGGATATCGGCACTCGACGGACCTGGAGGTTCACCGGCAATGGCGACGTACGCGCTGATTCCCCCCGCGGCCAGCGGGCCGTGGTACTGGCACCTGCTGGCGCAGCAGTTGCGTGACCGCGGGCACGACGTGGTGGCGGTCGACCTGCCGTGCGCCGACGACTCGGCGGGGCTGGCGGAGTACGCCGACGCCGCCGTCCGGGCCGTCGGGGACCGTGGCGACCTGGTCGTCGTCGCCCAGTCGTTCGGCGCGTTCACCGGTCCGCTGGTGTGCGAGAGGGTCCGCGCGGACCTGCTCGTGCTGCTGACCCCGATGGTGCCCGCCCCCGGTGAGTCGCCGGGCGAGTGGTGGAGCAGCACCGGTCACGCGCGGGCGAGGCGGATCCAGGCGGAGCGCGAGGGCTGGACGGCGGAGCAGGACCAGGACCCGGACGTCGTCTTCTTCCACGAGCTGCCGCCATCCCTGGTCGAGCAGGTTGTGGCGAACGCCCGGGACCAGTCGGGGACGCCGTTCGAGAAGCCCTGGCCGCTCGCCGCCTGGCCGGGGGTGCCGACCCGGGCGCTGCTCTGCCGGGGCGACCGGTTCTTCCCGATCGACTTCCTGCGGAAGCTGGTGTCGGACCGGCTGGGCGTCGTCCCCGACGAGATGGACGGCGGGCACCCGGTGGCCCTGAGCCGGCCGCGGGAGCTGGCCGACCGCCTGGAGGAGATCCGGCGCGAGGTCTGCGGGACGACGCGGCGGGGCTGACGCGTCCCCGGCGGGAGGCCTGCGGACCGCGGCGGGGTTGAGGGGTCCCGGCGGAGGCTGCGGACCGCGCAGCCGGGCCGAGCGGTCCCCGGCGGGAGGACGCGCGGTTACCCGGGGCTGGGTGCGGGTAGGGGTTGCCGCATGGCGGAACTGGCGACCCTGTGGATCGTGCGGCACGGCGAGAGCACGGCGAACGTGGCGGCGACGGCGGCCGAGGCGTCCGGCGCCGAGTCGATCGACCTGACCCACCGCGACGCCGACGTGCCGCTGAGCCCGACCGGCGAGGAACAGGCCCGGGCCACCGGGCGGTGGCTGGCCGGGCTGCCCGAGGCCCGCCGGCCGGACGTGGCGGTCGTGTCGCCGTACCTGCGGGCGGTGCGGACCGCCGAGCTGGCCCTGGCCGGCACCGGGATCCCGGTCAGCCGCGACGAGCGGCTGCGCGACCGGGAGCTGGGCATCCTCGACGGAATGACCGGGCGCGGGGTACGCCGGCGGTACCCGGACGAGGCGGCCCGCCGGGACCGGCTCGGCAAGTTCTACTACCGGCCCCCGGGTGGCGAGTCCTGGACGGACGTGGCGCTGCGCCTACGCGCCCTCCTCGGCGACCTGCGCCGCGACCACGAGGGCCGGCGGGTGCTGCTGTTCGGCCACGACGCCCTGGTCTTCCTGACCCGCTACCTCGTGGAGGGCCTCACCGAGACGGAGCTGATGGCGCTGACCCGCGAGCACGTCATCGCCAACTGCTCGATCACCGGCTGGTCCGCCGGAGACGACGGCCGGCTCACCCCGGACGTGTTCAACGACGTCGGTCACCTGCGTGAGCAGGGTGCCCGGCCGACCAGGGAGGACGAGGTCCATGCCGAACCGGTCTGACACCCGGGTGATCACCCCCGGCCTGCTGCGGGACTGGGCGCTGCCCGTGCCGACCGGCGGCAAGGAGGCCCGGGGCACGGTGCTGGTGGTGGGCGGTTCGCGGTTCACCCCCGGCGCGGTGCTGCTCGCCGGCGTGGCGGCGCTGCGGGCCGGGGCCGGCGTGCTCCAGCTCGCCGCCGCCGAGTCGACCGCCGCCGCGCTGAGCATCCAGGTGCCCGAGGCGCTGGTGGTGGGGCTGCCGGAGACCCCCGACGGCGCGGTCGCGGGCCGGCCCGGGGAGCTGCTGGGCAACCTGGTGGCGGAGGCGGACGTGGTGGCGCTCGGCCCCGGTCTCAAGGACATCGACGAGACCGGTCGGCTGCTGCGCGTGGTGCTGGACTCGGCCGGCCGGGGGACGGCGCTGGTGCTCGACGCGTACGCCCTGGGGGCCCTCAGCCACGCCCCGGACCTGCTGGTCGGGTCCGGGCGGCCGGTGGTGCTCACCCCCAACCTCACCGAGGCCCGGCACCTGCTCGGCCGGGACCCGGGCGACGACCTGGACGCCGAGTCGGCCGAGCTGGCCCGCCGCTACGACGCGGTCGTCTCCCTCTACGGCCACATCGCCACCCCCGACGGCCGGGGCTGGCGGGAGGAGAGCGGCGACGCCGGGCTGGGCACCTCCGGCAGCGGGGACGTCCGCGCCGGGTTGCTGGCCGGCCTGCTGTCGCGCGGCACGGAACCGGCGCAGGCCGCGTGCTGGGCGGCGTTCGCCCACGCGGTGAGCGGCCAGCGGCTGGTGCCCCAGTTCGGCCGGATCGGGTTCCTCGCCCGGGAGCTGCTCGACGAGATCCCGCACACCCTGGCGACCGTCTGACACCTTCCGCCCGGCCCCACCGGAGGGCGTAACGCCACCCGACGCCGCGACGCTGGTGGATGTGGAGGCGTGCGTCCCGCCCGCCTCCCGCCGGTCGCCTCCCGCCAGGGGGCGCTCCCGGCTGGAACAGCCCCCTGGGAGTCTGTGTGAAGAACCTCCGTCGCAAGACACTGGCTGCCGCGTCCGCCGTGACGCTCGGTGTCGGCCTCGTCGTCACCGGCGGGCTGGCCCCGGCGGCTTCGGCCGCGGGCCCGGACACCACTTTCCTGGTGCTCGCCCCGCAGGGCGCCGGCACCGACCGGGCGGCCGCCCGCGTGGCCGCCGCCGAGGGCACCGTGGTGGCCAGCTACGACCAGATCGGCGTGCTCGTCGTCCGGTCGGCCAACCCCGCCTTCGTCACCGACGTGGCGGGCGCGGGCGTCGACTCGGTGGCCTCCACCGCCGGCCTGGGCACCGCCCTCGACGAGGGCGCGACCCTGGAGGTCCCGGCGGCCGGGGCGGCCGGTACGACCGCCGACCCGACCGAGGAGCCTCTCTACGGTCAGCAGTGGGACCTGCCGATGATCGACGTCCCGCAGGCCCACGCCGTCAACGCCGGCCGCGCCGACGTGGTGGTGGGCGTGCTGGACAGCGGCATCTCCTCCAGCCACCCCGATCTGGCCAGCCAGATCGCGAAGGACAAGAGCACGTCCTGCATCGGCGGGGTCCCCGACACCACCGAGGCCGCCTGGAACCCGACCACCTCCGACCACGGCACCCACGTGGCCGGGACCATCGCCGCCGCCGTCAACGGCGTCGGGGTGGCCGGGATCGCCCCGGGCGTCAAGGTGGCCGCCGTCAAGGTGGTCAACGACGGCGGCTACATCCTGCCGGAGGCCGCCGTCTGCGGCTTCATGTGGGCCGCGGAGCAGGGCATGCGGCTGACCAACAACAGCTACTACATCGACCCGTGGCAGCTCAACTGCCGCAACGACCCCCGCCAGCGTCCGGTGTGGCAGGCGATCCAGCGGGCGTTGCGCTACTCGCAGAGCAAGGGCGTGCTGCACGTGGCGTCCGCGGGCAACTCCAACTTCGACCTCGCCCACAAGATCACCGACACGGGCAGCCCGAACAACGGGACGCCCGAGGAGCGCAGGAACCTCACCAACGCCTGCCTCGTCCTGCCGGGCGAGGCGCCGGGCGTGGTGACGGTGTCGGCGGTCGGCCCGACCGGGGAGAAGAGCTACTACTCCTCGTACGGGCAGGGCGTGGTCGAGGTGACGGCGCCGGGCGGCGACACCCGATTCCGTACGCGGGGCGCCAGCTCGACCCCCACCGACGGCATCCTCTCCACCACCTTCAACACCGCCACGAGGACCAACGGCTGGGGCTACAAGCAGGGCACCTCGATGTCCTCGCCGCACGCCGCCGGCGTGGCCGCCCTGGCCGTGTCGGCGCACCCGGGCATGACCCCCGGTCAGCTGTCGGCCTTCCTGGCGAACACCGCCGAGTCGATCCCCTGCCCCGGCGGCGTCTACAACCCGGTGCCGCTGATCGCGGCCGGCCCGAACGCCTACGACGCGACCTGCTCCGGCGGCAAGCGCAACGGCTTCTACGGCGCCGGCATGGTCAACGCGTACAACGCGGTGCGGTAGCGCACGGCACGACCCGTGGTGGGGCCCGGCGGTGATCCGCCGGGCCCCACCCGTTTTCGCTGCTCACACCGGGGGTACGGGAGGAGGCGTCAGACGAGCCGAGGAGGTCAACGGTGTCCACCGATGCCATCGTGCTGTTGAAAGAGGACCACAAGGAGATGCGCCGCCTGTTCAAGGCCTTCCAGGAGGCCGAGGAGGGCCCGGCGGCGCGGCGGCAGAAGCTGGTGAACGAGATCCTGGAGGCGCTCACCGTCCACACCTACCTGGAGAACGAGGTGATGTACCCCGAGGTCCGCAAGCTCCTGCCGGACCTGGAGGACGACATCCTCGAGTCCTACGAGGAGCACCACGTCGCCGACGTGCTCTGCGCCGAACTGTTCGCCATGGACGCCGCCGACGAGCGCTTCAACGCCAAGACCACGGTGCTGATCGAGAACGTCCTGCACCACGTCGAGGAGGAGGAGCAGGAGTGGTTCCCCAAGGTCCGCGAGGCGCTAGGCCGTAAGCAGCTCCAGGAGATCGGCGAGCGGATGATCGAGTTGCGGGCGGACGCGCCGCGCAAGCCGACCGACCCCAAGGCGATCAAGAAGTCGCTGGACGCCGTGACGGCCTGAACGGACGAGACCCGGGCCCCGGCACGCCGGGGCCCGTCGTCATGTCGGCGGCGCGGGCAGGATCCGCCGCGGCGCCGGGGGCCCGCCGCGGGGCCGCCACTCCCGTGGGTAGCCCACCGACACCTCCTCGAAGCGCACCCCGTCGTGCCAGGTGGTCCGGGGGATGTGCAGGTGGCCGTAGACCACGGCGGCGGCGTCGAAGCGCAGGTGCCAGTCGGCGGTGGACTCCGTGCCGCACCACTGGGCGAAGATCGGGTAACGCAGGACGCGGGTCGGCTCGCGCAGCAGCGGCCAGTGGTTGACCAGCACCGTCGGCATGCCCGGCTCCCGCTCGGCGAGTCGCCGCGCGGTCTCGGCGACCCGGGCGGCGCACCACGCCGACCGGCTCGGGTACGGGTCGGGATGCAGCAGGAACTCGTCGGTGCAGACGACCCCCGTCCGGTACGCCTCGGCCAGCGCCGCCTCGGGGGTGTCGAACCCGTCGGGGCGCCAGCTGTGGTCGTAGAGCAGGAACAGCGGCGCCACCAGCACCGGGCCGCCCCGACCCCGCCACACCGGGTACGGGTCCTCCGGCGTCAGCACGCCCAGCCGTCGGCAGACGTCGAGCAGGTGGGCGTAGCGCGCGGTGCCCCGCAACGTCACCGGGTCGGACGGGGGCGTCCACAGCTCGTGGTTGCCCGGCACCCAGATCACCCGCGCGAAGCGGTGACTCAACAGCCCGAGGGCCCACTCGACCTGGGCCGCGGTGTCCCCCACGTCCCCGACGACCAGCAGCCAGTCCCGCGGCGACCCGGGGCGCAGCCCCTCGACCACCGCCCGGTTGTCCCGGTGCCCGACGTGCAGGTCGCTGATGGCGAGCAGGCTGCCATCCTCGCCGTCCTCCCCCGCCATGCGGCTGATCCTAGGCAGCGGCGCGCGCGGCCGCGAGGCCTGCGCCGCCGACGGTGGCCCCCCGCGAGCCGCCGCCGGGCCCGCGAGGGCTCAGTCCCCGGAGCCCGGCTCGGCCATCCTGCGGTGCTGCGCCGCCTTGAGCTTGTCCGGGACGATCTTGCCGGCGGCGGTCTGCACCTTGTTGAGCAGCGAACCCGCGGTCACCGTCTGGTCGCCCCGCAGCATCGCCGCGAAGCCCTGCTCGGCCACGGTGCGCGGGTCGTCCTTGCGCCCCGAGCCGACCCGGGTGTCCTCCATCTCCGCACGGGCGAAGAACTCCGTGTCGGTCGGGCCCGGCATCAGGGATGTCACCGTCACCCCCGTGTCCTTCAGCTCGTTGCGCAGCGCTTCCGCGAAGGACTGCACGAACGACTTCGAGGCGTTGTAGACGGCCTGGAAGGGACCCGGCATGGTGGCGGCGATCGACGAGGTGAACAGGACCCGTCCGGTGCCGCGCCGGACCATGCCGGGCAGCAGCAGCTTTGCCAGGTGCACCGTAGAGCGCACGTTGAGGTCGACGACGGCCAGCTCGTCCGCGAGCGAGGTGCCCCCGACGAACTCCCCGCCGGCGCCCCGCCCGGCGTTGAGCGCCAGCGCGTCGACCGGGCGGCCGGTCGCCGCCACCGCCGCGGCCAGCTCCTCGACCCCCTCGGCCCGGGTCAGGTCGACCCGGACGGGATGCACCCGCGGCCCGCCGTCGCGTCGCAGCCGCTCCGCCACCGTGACGATCCCCTCGTCCTCGGCGGCGATCAGCAGGTCGTACCCGTGCTCGGCGAACTGGACCGCCAGCTCGTAGCCGATGCCGCTGGACGCGCCGGTCACCACGGCCGACGGCCGGTCCGTGCCCGATGTGCTCATCTGCTCGCCACTCCCCTCGTCGACGGGCGGCCCCGCGCGCCGTGGCCGTCCCGGGTGTGTTGTTTCCCGGTTCGGGCCGGTCAATCCCCCGATCCCCCACATCGACCCCCGCCCGCTCGCCGGGTCCCGCCGCACGGGCGAGGTGGGCCGGGCCAGGCGGACCCGCTAGGATCGGCACCGGGCCGTGACTGGCGCGTGGGGATGGAGAACCATCGGGAAGCGGTCCCGTCATGAGGACGCATGCCGAGCGCCTGGGCCTTCCGCACGTCACTGGAGGTCGCATGTCGTCGCCGAACGCCGAATCCACCGCTTTCCGCAGCGCCCTCGAGGTGATCCGCGCCGTCGAACCGCGGGTGGCCGACGCCATCGGCGCCGAGCTCGCCGACCAGCGCGAGTCGCTCAAGCTGATCGCCAGCGAGAACTACGCCTCCCCGGCGACCCTGCTGACCATGGGCAACTGGTTCAGCGACAAGTACGCCGAGGGCACCGTCGGCCGTCGCTTCTACGCGGGCTGCCAGAACGTCGACACCGTCGAGGCGCTCGCCGCCGAGCACGCCCGGGAGCTCTTCGGCGCCGCCCACGCGTACGTGCAACCGCACTCCGGCATCGACGCCAACCTGGTGGCGTTCTGGGCGATCCTGGCCGACCGGGTGGAGTCGCCCGCGCTGAAGAAGGCCCAGGTGCGGCAGGTCAACGACCTCACCGAGGCGGACTGGTTCGCGCTGCGCCGGGAGCTGGGCGACCAGCGGATGCTCGGCATGTCGCTGGACGCCGGCGGTCACCTCACCCACGGGTTCCGGCCGAACATCTCCGGCAAGATGTTCGACCAGCGCAGCTACGGCACCGACCCGGTCACCGGCCTGGTCGACTACGACAAGGTCGCCGAGGCGGCCCGCGAGTTCAAGCCGCTGATCCTGGTGGCGGGCTACTCGGCGTATCCCCGGAAGGTCAACTTCCGGATCATGCGGGAGATCGCGGACTCCGTCGGCGCCACCTTCATGGTCGACATGGCGCACTTCGCCGGCCTGGTCGCCGGCAAGGTCTTCACCGGCGACTTCGACCCGGTTCCGCACGCGCACATCGTCACCACCACCACCCACAAGTCGCTGCGCGGCCCGCGCGGCGGCATGGTGCTCTGCCAGCCGGAGCTGGCCGACCAGGTCGACCGGGGCTGCCCGATGGTGCTGGGCGGTCCGCTGCCGCACGTGATGGCCGCCAAGGCCGTCGCCCTCGCCGAGGCCCGCCGCCCCGACTTCGCCGACTACGCCCAGCGGATCGTCGACAACGCGCGGGCCCTCGCCGAGGGGCTGCTGCGCCGGGGCGGGAAGCTGGTCACCGGCGGCACCGACAACCACCTGGTGCTGATCGACGTCTCCGGCTACGGGCTGACCGGCCGGCAGGCCGAGCAGGCGCTGCTCGACTCCGGCATCGTCACCAACCGCAACTCGGTGCCGCAGGACCCCAACGGCGCCTGGTACACCTCCGGCATCCGGGTCGGCACCCCGGCGTTGACCAGCCGCGGCCTGGGCACCGCCCAGATGGACGAGACGGCCGAGCTGATGCACACCGTGCTCAGCCAGACCAGGCCGGGCGTGAACCCCGACGGCACCCCGTCCAAGGCCAAGTACGTCCTCGACGCCGCCGTCGCCGAGCGGGTCGGCAAGCAGGCCGCCGACCTGCTCAGCGGCTTCCCGCTCTACCCGGCCGTCGACCTCGGCTGATCCGGCGTCCGCCCCGACGCCCCCGCCCGGCCCCGCCCGGACGGGGGCGTCGCCGTCCCGCCCGGCCACCGGCCCCGCACCGGCGGGCCGACCCGCCGGTGCACGGGCGAGGGCAGGACCGTCGGACGCGACCCAAGCGGCGGGGAACGCCCGTACCGGGGTTCGTGCCGAGCGGGCTCAGCGGTTGCGGTGGCGCCGGGCGCGTAGGCGGTGCAGGACGTCGGTGCCGCCCCGGCCGAAGTGGTCGTGCAGGGCGCGGTACTCGGCGTACAGCTCGTCGTAGACGGCCGCCCGGGCGGGGTCCGGCTGCCAGGTCTCGCGCCGGGCGGCGCCCATCGCCGCAGAGGCGGTCGGCACGTCCGGGTACGCCCCGGCGGCGACCGCCGCGTGGATGGCCGCGCCGAGCGCCGCCGGGTGCGCGGAGTCGACCACGTGCAGCGGCCGGCCGATCACGTCGGCGTAGACGCGCAGCAGCAGCCGGTTGCGGGTCAGCCCGCCGGCCACGGTCAGCTCGTCGACGTCCACCCCGGCGACGGTGAACGCGTCGACGACGGTCCGGGCGCCGAAGGCGGTGGCCTCCAGCAGCGCCCGCCAGATCTCCTCCGGCCGGGTGGCCAGGGTCAGCCCGACCAGTACGCCGCTGAGCTCGTGGTCCATCAGCACCGAGCGGTTGCCGCTGTGCCAGTCCAGGGCCAGCAGCCCGTGCCCGCCCACCGGCTGGTCGGCGGCGAGGGCGTCGAGCAGCTCGTACGGGCTCAGCCCTCGGCGGCGCGCCTCGTCGGCGTAGCCGGCCGGCAGGGCGGCGCGGACGTACCAGGCGAAGATGTCGCCGACCCCGCTCTGCCCCGCCTCGTAGCCCCAGGCCCCGGTGGTGACGCCCCCGTCGACCACGCCGCAGACCCCGGGCACCTCGCGGTACGCGTCCGCGTTCATGATCAGGCAGGTGGAGGTGCCCAGCACCGCCAGCATCCGGCCGGGCTCGACCGAGCGGGCCGCCGCCGCGGTCACGTGCGCGTCGATGTTGCCGGCCGCGACGGCGACTCCCGCCGGCAGCCCCGTCCACCGGGCCGCCTCGGCGCTCAGCCCGCCGGCCCGGGCCCCCAGGGGGACGAGCGGGCCGTCGATCCGCGCCAGCAGCCCGTCGAGGCGGGGGTGCAGGGCGCGCAGGAACTCCGCCGACGGGTACCGCCCGTCCTGCCGCAGCCCCTTGAAGCCGGCGGCGGAGACGTTGCGGGTCTCCCGGCCGCAGAGCTGCCGGACCAGCCAGTCGGCGACCTCGACGAAGCGCTCCGCCCGGTCGAAGACCTCCGGATCCTCCTCCAGCACCTCCAGCGCCTTGGCGAGCTGCCACTCGGCGGAGACCCGGCCGCCGTAGCGGGGCAGCCAGCTCTCGCCGCGCGCGGCGGCGACCTCGTTGATCCGGGCGGCCTGCCGCTGGGCCGCGTGGTGCTTCCACAGCTTCGGGTACGCGTGCGGCCGGCCGCCCAGCTCGGGCAGCTCGCACAGGGGCGTGCCGTCGGCGCGGGTGGGCAGCAGCGTGCAGGAGGTGGCGTCGACGCCGATGCCGAGCACCTCCCCGGGGCGTGCCCCGGCGGCGCGCAGCGCGGCGGGCACCGCGACGCGGAGCACCTCGCGGTAGTCGTCGGGGTGCTGCAACGCCCAGTCCGGCGGCAGCGGCGTCCCGTCGGGCAGCCGCTCGGTGAGCACCCCGTGCCGGTACTCGTGCACGGCCTCGCCCCGCACGGCGCCGTCGGCGACGTCGACCACGACCGCCCGGCCGGAGAGGGTGCCGAAGTCGACCCCGACGACGTACCGGGCCGCCCCGGCTGCCGGCTGCGTCACCGCTCCTCCTCCCGCCGCGGCGCGCCGGGGCCCGGGCGGGCGGCCGATCGGCGGCGGCGGGGGGAAACGCTAGCAACACGGGGGTGCGGACGGCACACCACCGGCGGCCGCGGCCCGGCCGTTCGGAGGGTGCGTGCCCGCCGGGGTCGCGGCCCGGGCGGGCCGGGTGGCTCAGGCGACGGGCCGCTTCAGGTGGTAGCGGTGCACCTCGGTGCTGCCCTGGACGTTGTTCACGTCCTCGGCGGCGGAGACCAGCTCCCAGCCCTCCCGGCCGGCCCGGTTGAGGTGCGCGATCGCCGTGTCGCCGTACGCGGTGATGTCCCGACGGGAGCCGTCCGGGCCGTACCAGGTGAAGCTGACATGAAAGTTGCGGCCCTGCCCCTGATAACGGCGGACCAGCAACGCGTACTCCCAGGCGACCATGGTGTCCATTATGGTTGTCCATCCAGGACGGCGGAACTCGGGTCGTCGCGCATTGCCGCGCGGTGAACGCGGTGTGTCATCCCACGGCGGTCGCCCGGCGGGCCGTCTCGTCGGCGACCAGGGCGGCCAACCGGTCCAGCCCGAGGTCGATCTGCTCCGGGGTGACCGCGCTGACCGACAGCCGTAGCGCGTCGACCGGGGCGCCGTCGTCGTAGAAGTGCGCCATCGGCGTCCAGAGCAGCCCGTACCCGCGGGCGGAGCGGTGCAGCAGCGCGTCGTCGACGGCGAACGGCACGGTGACCACGACGAAGAAGCCGCCGGCCGGGACGGTCCAGCGCACCGGCGACGTCTCCGCCGGGAAGCGCCGGGCCAGTCCGTCGACCAGGTGGCGCAGGTTGCGGCCGTACGCGGCCCGCTCACGGACGGTGGCCGCCGCGAGGCTGCACCCGTGCTCCAGCAGCGCGCCGCCGACCACCGCCTGGGCGAGCGGCGACGTGTTCACCGTGACCATGCTCTTGATCTTGGCGAGCTGGTCGGCGAGCAGGCCCACCGTGCCGTCGACGCTGGCGACGCGCTGGTCGGCGACCACGTACCCGACCCGGGCGCCGGGCAGCACCGTCTTGGCGAACGAGCCCAGGTAGACCACCCGCCGCGCGGTGTCCAGCGCCTTGAGCGTGGGCGGCCGCCCGGCGTCCCCGGCGGGGAAGAGACCGTACGGGTTGTCCTCCAGCAGCAGCAGGTCCTCCTCGGCGGCCAGGTCGAGCAGGCGCCGCCGGTCCGCCAGGGCGATGCTCGTCCCGGACGGGTTGGCGAAGTCCGGCATCACGTAGCAGGCCCGCGGGCGCAGCCCCGCCGCCCGGGCGCGGCGCACCTGCTCGCGCAGGTCGGCCAGGTCGACCCCGGTCGGGCCGCCGGCCACCGGGCGCACGGGCAGGTCCAGCAGGCGGGCGGCCCCCGTCAGTCCGACGTACGTGGGGGCGACGGCGAGCAGCACGTCCCGCGGGTCGGCCCGCAGCGCGCGCAGCACCAGGAACATGGCCTCCTGGCAGCCCACGGTCACCACGACCGCCTCCGGGTCGACCGTGATCCCCTCGTCGACGGCGAGGTGGCGGGCGACGAGGTGGTGCACGACGCCCTTGGTGCGCCCGTACTGGAGCAGGGTCCGCCGCACCTGCTCGGGGCTCTGCCCGAGGTCGTCGGCGAGGTGCCGGCGGAACGTCTCCAGGTACCGGCCCGGCGCCTCGACGTCGAGGAACTCCTCGTACGGTCGCCCGGCCGCCAGCGACACCGCGTCGGGGTAGTGCTGGGCCACCTCGTTGAGGAAGTTCATCGAGTTCAGCGCCGGGTCGTCGACCGCCGGGTGCAGGTCCGCGACGCGCAGGTCCACCGCTTCGGTCACCGCTCAGCCCTCCGTCAACACGCGCAGTTCGCGGACCTCGCCGGGGTCGGCGCAGCCGGCCAGCGCCAGGGCGTCGCCGAACTCGCCGGCCAGCAGCGCCAGCGCCGTGCGCGCCGCGTCCCGGCCGCCCGCCGCGAGCGCCCAGAGCAGCGGCCGACCGACCAGCACCCCCCGCGCGCCGAGGGCGAGCGCGCGCAGCACGTCGGTGCCGCCGCGCACGCCGCTGTCCAGCAGCACCTCGCACCGGTCGGCCACCGCCGCCACCACCTCGGGCAGCGCGGTGACGCTGGCCGGGGCGCCGTCGAGCTGCCGGCCGCCGTGGTTGGAGACCACCACGGCGTCCGCGCCCGCGGCCACCGCGAGCTGTGCGTCGCGCGGGTCGAGGATGCCCTTCACCACCAGCGGCAGCGTCGTACGGCCGCGCAGCCACTCCAGGTCGGCCCAGCTCAGCGCGGGGGCGAAGGCCGCTCCGGTGTGCGCGGCGACGGCCGAGACGCCCGGCGTGGCGGCGTGCGCGATCGCGTCCCGCCCGGCCGGCAGGTTGGCGGCGACCACGTGCGGGGGGATGGCGAACGCGTTGCGCACGTCGCGCAGCCGCCGGCCGAGGATCGGCACGTCGACGGTGACCATCAGCGCGGCGCAGCCGGCGGCGTGCGCGCGGTCCAGCAGGTCGCCGACGAGGGAGCGGTCCCGCAGCCAGTAGAGCTGGAACCAGACCGTCGCGCCGGCCGCGGCGATCCGCTCGATCGGCACGCTGCTCAGCGTGCTGGCCACGTACGGCACGCCGGCCGCGCCGGCCGCGGCCGCGAGCGCGGTCTCGCCGTCGGGGTGCACGAGTCGCTGGTACGCCATCGGCGCCACCGCCACCGGCATGGCGCAGGGGGCGCCGAGCAGCCGCGTCCCGGTCCGCGGGCTGGGGACGCCGCGCAGCACCCGGGGCAGCACGGCCACGCGGTCCAGGGCGCGCCGGTTGGCCGCGAGGGTCGTCTCGGTGCCGCTGCCGCCCTCGACGAAGTCCCACACGTCGGCGGGGAGCACCGCCCGCGCCAGCGCGGCGAAGTCGGCCAGCCCGGCGGGTGGGGGCGGCCCGGCGGGTGGCGACACGGCGTCAGCCATCGCTCGCGCCCTCCCCCGCCGCCGGCCGGGGCGGCGTCGCGCGGGTGGCCGGCGCCGCCGGGTCGGCCCCGTCCTGGCCGTCGGCGGGCCGGCGAAGGTGCTCGCGGAGGAAGGCGGCGGCCTGGTCCTGGGCGCGGCGGCCGTCGTCGAACGTGCCGGGCATGGCGAAGAAGCCGTGGATCATGCCGGCGTAGCGGGTGCGGACGGTCGCCACCCCGGCCGCGCGCAGCCGCTCGGCGTACCGCTCGCCCTGCGCGCACAGCGGGTCGTGCTCAGCGGTGATCACCAGCGCCGGGGGCAGGCCGGTCAGGTCGTCGGCGAGCAGCGGCGAGGCCAGCGGGTGCCGGGCGTCGGCGGGGTCGGCGAGGTAGTGGCCCCGGTACCAGGCGACCGAACGGCGGTTGAACAGCAGCGGGTCCTCGCCGGCGACCTCGGGCTCGTCGGTCTGGTCGGTGTTCGGGTACACCAGCAGCTGGGCGGCGAGGCGGGGCCCGCCGTGGTCGCGGGCCAGCAGGGTGACGGCGGCGGCCAGGTTGCCGCCGGCGCTGTCCCCGCCGACCGCCAGCCGCCGGGCGTCGACGCCGAACTCCTCCGCGTGGTCGACGATCCACCGGATCGCCGCGTGGCAGTCGTGCACCGCCGCCGGGAAGGGGTGCTCCGGGGCCAGCCGGTAGCCGACGGTGACCACCTGGCAGGGCACCGCGTTCGCCAGCCGCCGGCAGATGCCGTCGGCGGTGTCGACGCCGCCCAGCGTCCAGCCGCCGCCGAAGAGGTAGAAGACGGTGGGCAGCCGCCCCTGCCCCGCCGGGCGGTGGATCCGCACCGGCAGGTCGCCCGCCGGGCCGGGCACGCGCGTGTCGCGTACCTCGTGCACCGGCTCGACCGCGCCGGCGCCGGCGCGGATCGCGGCGAGGTCGGCGGCGCGGGCCTCGGCGAGGCTCTGGGTGTAGAGCGGCGGGGTGCCGGCCGCCTCGCGGGCGAGCCGGTACGCCGCCACCTGCGGGTGGACGCTCATGCGGCCCCTCCTCGGGTGTGGACGAGCAGTGTGTCGACGCCGCGCAGGAAGAGGCTGCCGCTGTAGGTCGGCGCCTCCGCGACGGTGAGGCCGGGAAAGCGGGCCAGCAGCCTGGGCAGCGCGAGCCGGCCCTCCAGCCGGGACACCGCGGCACCGAGGCAGAAGTGCGGGCCGGCACCGAAGGCCAGCGACGGTGGCCCGCTCCGGCGTGGATCGAAGCGGTCCGGTTCGGGGAACCGCGCCGGATCGCGGTTGGCGGCGGCGAGGATCAGCAGTACGTTGCGGTCGCGCCCGACCGGCACCCCGCCGACGTCGGTGTCCTCGGGCGCGGCCCGGGTCAGGAAGTGCACCGGGGCCTCCAACCGCAGGATCTCGTCGACCGCGCCCCGGGTCAGCGCGTCGTCGCCGGGCAGCGCCGCGGCCACCTCCGGGTGGGCCAGCAGCAGCGGCAGCCCGTTGCCGAACATGTGGACGGTGGTGACGAACGCGGCGTTGAAGAGCACGATCAGGTTGCTGACCAGCTCGTCGGCGGTCAGCTCCACGTCGCCCGCGTCCACCGCCTCCACCAGCGCGCTGATCAGGTCGGCGCCGGGCCGGCGGCGGCGGTGGGCGATCAGCTCCGCGTAGAAGCCGCGCAGCTCGGCGGCGGCGGTGTTGGCCGCGGCCAGCCGCCGCGGGGTCTTGCCCGCCACGTCCAGAAACTCGTCGATGCGCCGCACCCGCTGCCGGTAGAAGTCCAGCTCCCCGGCGGGGATGCCGATGAACTCCGCCATCACCAGGGCCGGCAGCGGGTACGCGAACTCCGCGACGAAGTCGAGGTCGGCGTCACCGGCGTCGGCCATCCGGTCGAGCAGCCCGTCCACGACCCGGTGCACGGCCGGTTCGAGCGCGCCGAGCCGGCGGGGGGTGAAGGTCTTCGCGAAGACCGCCCGCATCCGGGTGTGGTCGGGCGGGTTGGCGAACATCATCGAGGTCTGCAAGGTGCGCAGCACCTCCTGTTCCTGCCAGCCGGGCGGCGGCTGCTTGTACCACCGGGGGTCGCGCAGCACCTCACCGACCAGGTCGTAGCCGACGGTGACCGCGGCGACCGCCCGGTGCTCGGCGCGCTCGGGCGCCGCGCTGACCGGCCCCAACCGGTGCAGCGCGGCGTAGCAGGGGTACGGGTCCTGCCGGCCCTCGTCGCTGTAGAGACGGGTCAGCAGCTGCGTGACGTCCACGGTCGATCGGTCTCCCCATCAGCGGCGGCGCGGGCGGCGGAGGCCCCGCCGCCCGCGCCCCTCGTCACAGGCCGAGCAGGCGCAGCGGCACGGCGTCCGCCAGCGCCTGGTTCCCGGCGTCGTTCGGGTGGATGTGGTCGCCCGAGTCGTACGCGGGCAGCAGCCGGCTCGGCCGCGCCGGATCGCGCAGCACCCGGTCGAAGTCGAGCAGCCCGTCGAACTCGCCGCTGCCGCGCAGGTACGCGTTCACCGCCTGCCGGGTGGCCTCCTTCTCCGGCGTCCACACCCCGGGGTTGCCGTGCCCCTCGTACGGGGTGAGCGTCGCCACCAGGCTGCGCAGCCCGCGCGCCCGCACCTGCTGGTCGATCTGGCGCAGCGAGGCGATGATCTGCTCGGCGGAGTCGCCCGACATCCAGATGTCGTTGATGCCGAGGTGGGTGATCACGGTCCGGGCGTCGGTCTGGGCGAAGACGTCCTCGTCGAGCCGGGCCAGGGCGTTCGGGCCCAGCTCGTGGTAGCCGGGGAAGCCGCCCGCCCCCGGCTCGGGGCCCTCGTGGTTGAGCCGGTTGCCCGCGAGGCTGAGGTTGAGCACGCCCGGGGTGCGTACGTCCGGGCGGTCGTCTACGAGCCGGTCGGCGAGCAGGTCCGGCCAGCGCCTGTTGGCGTTGACCGTGCTGCCGTTGCCGTCGGCGATGGAGTCGCCGAAGACCACCACCGAGCCGGGGCTGTGCCGGCGCTGCACGTCGATGCCGGAGAGGAAGAACCAGCAGCAGTTGGGACGGATCGTGAAGCCCGCGCCGCCGGCGGCGGAGGTCAGGTCGCTGGCGCCGATGAAGTTGGTCTGCCGGGACTGGCCGTGGAACGTCACCGGGCCGGTGGGGGTCGGGAAGTGCACCGTCACCACCAGGTCCTGCTGGTCGCCGACGGGCAGCGCGACCGGGTCGCTGACCAGCTCGGCGCCCCGGTTCATGGTGGCCGAGGCGGCGCCGCCGAAGGTCAGCTCCCGCAGCGTGGAGGTGTCGATGTCGGACAGGTCGTCGGCGGTGGCGGTGTTCGGCCGGGCCACGGTGGCCCGGCCGACGCGGACGGCCTGCTCCCCGTACATGTTGCTCAGCCGCACCCGCAGCCGCGGCCCGCCGACCGTGGTGTGCACGACCATCCGCACGCTCTGGTCGTTCAGTCCGTTGTCCGTCAGGCCGGTCGCGTTGCCCCTGGTGACCGCGGCCGCCCAGCTGCCCGCCCAGACCGCGCGCTGGCGGGCCGACTCGGCGTCCGACGGGCCGGCGCTGGCCACCATCGCCGGGGCGCCGGCGACGAGCAGCGTGGCCGCGGACGCGATGACATGCCATCTCTTCGGGGTCGACATTGAACCTCCATCGTGGGCAGCCCAGGGCCGTCCGCTGACGGCACCGCCTGGACGATGGTCCAGAAACCTAGCCGCCCCCTTTTACGACCGTCAATCAACCTGATCGACGTGATCAAATGTCCGGCGGTCCGCTCCGAGCGCCGTTTCAGACTCTGTCCGGTGACGGTCGGTGGTGGCTACGCTCACGGACGGCGGCGCTGCGGTCGTCCTGGACGCCCGCCGCGCCGTGCCCTGGGCTGCCCTCGGGACGGCCACTTCTTCGCGCCGAGAGGGCTGTCGGATGACCGACCGACCGGAGTGCCGGGCCGGCTACGTACACCAGGCGCTGGAGCTCTTCGCCGGCTTCGGCGACCGGGAGGCGCTGGTCGGCGGCGGACGCCGGCTCAGCTACGCCGACGTGGCCGCGCGGGTGCGCGGGCTCGCCGCCACCCTGCGCCGGCACGGCGTACGGCCGGGGCACGCGGTGCTGCTCGCGCTCGGCAACCCGGTGGAGGGGCCGATCGTGCAGTTGGCCCTGCACCTGCTGGGCTGCCGGACGATGTGGATCGCCCCGGTCACCTCCCGCCGGGAGGTCCACGAGTTCGTCCGGCTCGCCCGCCCCGACGCGTTCGTCTACGACGCCCGCGACCCGGCCGGCCTCGGCTACGAGCTGGCCGCCGGGCTGCCCGGCGTACCCGTGCTCTGTCTCGGCCCGGGCGGCGCGGGCCCGGACGTCGCCGCGGAGGCCGAGCGCGCCGCGGCGGACGAGCTGCCGGCCGAGGTGCCGGCGCCGGAGTCCTTCCTGCAGACCAGCGGCACCACCGGCACCCCGAAGCTGGTGCACCACCGGGAGAGCTTCTACGCGCAGATCCTCGCCCTGGCAGCCGACTTCCGTGCCGCCGGGTACCCGCTGCTGCGACACCTGTCGCACTCGCCGATGTGGCTGGCCAGCGGCCAGATCACCACCCTGTTCAACCTCTTCACCGGCGGGGTGCTCTTCCCGCGCGACGGCTGGGACCCGGGGCGGTTCATCGAGACCGTCGGCCGGGAGCGGATCAGCTCCACCTTCGTCACCCCGCCGATGCTCTACGAGGTGCTCGACCACCCGGCGCTGGACGGCGCGGACTTCTCCGCGATGTTCATGTTCAACGTCGGCGCCGGGCCCGCCGCGCCCGCCCGGCTGCGTCAGGCGGTCGCCCGCTTCGGCCCGGTGCTGCGCATCGTGTACGGCCTCAGCGAGGCGGTCGTGGTCACCGCCCTGCCGGGGCTGACCGACGACCCGGCGCACCCGCAGCGGCTGCGCTCCTGCGGGCGGCCGTACGGCGACGTGCGGGTGGAGATCCGCGCCGAGGACGGCACCGTGCTGCCGCCCGGCACCGACGGCGAGGTCTGGGTGCACACCGGCCTGCGCTTCGCCGGCTACCACGGCCTGCCGGAGCTGACCGCCGAGACGCTCGTCGACGGCTGGGTCCGCACCCGCGACGTCGGGCACCTCGACTCCGACGGCTACCTCTACCTGGTCGACCGCCTCCAGGACCGGATCCTGACCCGACGGCGCAGCTGGCCGATCTACTCCCGCCCGATCGAGGACGTCCTGGCGGGGCACCCACACGTCCGGGCCGCCGCGGTGATCGGGGTGCCGGACGCCTCGGCCGGCGAGCTGCCGTACGCCTTCGTGGTGCCGGCCCCCGGCGCGACGGTGACCGCCGACGAGTTGATCGAGCTGGTCACCGCCGAGCTGAGCGACACCTGGGCGCCGGGCGGGGTGCGGTTCGTCGACCGGCTGCCGGTGAACCGCTCCGCGAAGGTGGACAAGCGGGCGCTGCGGGCCCGGTACGCCGAGGAGCATCCGACGGCCGTCGAGCACCCGGAGGCGTCGATCGGCAGCGTGGCGTGACCCCCCGGCGGGAACTGACCGTCCTGGTCGCCGCCGATCTGATCTCCAACCTGGGCAGCCGCGTCTCGGTGGTCGCCATCCCGTGGCTGGTGCTGGAGACCACCGGCAGCCCGGCGAAGATGGGCGCCGTGGCCGCCGCCGAGACGCTGCCCTACCTGCTCAGCAGCGCCCTCGGCACGCCCTGGGCGGACCGGATCGGGCTGCGCCGCACCTCGATCCTGGCCGACGCGGGCAGCGCCGGGCTGATGGTGGCGGTGGCCCTCACCCCCTGGCTCGGCTTCGGCGCGCTGGTCGCGCTGGTCGCCCTGGTGGGCGCGCTGCGGGGCGTCGGCGACCGGGTCAAGCACGTGATGTTCCGCCCGGTGGCGGAGGCCGCCGGCGTGCGCCTGATCCGGCTGACCGCCGTCTACGACGGGCTGGGCCGGCTCGTCACCCTGCTCGGCGCCACCCTGGGCGGGCTGCTCGTCTGGCGGTTCGGGGTGACCCAGGCGATCCTCATCGACGCCGTCAGCTTCGCCGGCTGCGCGCTGCTGGTCGGTCTGCTGGTCCGCCCGTCGGCCCCGGCGGCGGCGCGGCCGGAGGGATACCTGCGCGCGCTCGCGGGCGGCTTCCGGTACCTGCACCGGGACCGGATGCTGCTGACCATGCTGCTGGTCGTCGCGGCGCTGAACATGGCCGTCAACGCGAGCGTCGCGGTCTACATCCCGCTCTGGGTGGCCGACGTGCTGCGCGGCCCCGCCGGGCTGGGCCTGGTCCTCGGCGCGTTCTCGGCCGGCGCGCTGCTGGGCAACCTGCTCTTCACGGCGCTCGGCCCCCGGCTGCCCCGGTACCTCACCTTCGTCGTCGGCGCGGCGGTCGGCGGCGCCCCCCGGCTGCTGGTCCTGGCGCTGGGCGAGGAGTTGGCGGTGGTGCTGGCGGTGACGTTCGCGTCGGGCATCGGCATCGCGGCGGTGAACCCGCTGCTCGGGGTGGCGATCTACGAGCGGGTGCCGCCCGAGCTGCAGACCCGGGTCATCGGGCTGGCCGGTTCGCTGGCGTTCGCGGGGCTGCCGGTGGGTGCCCTGCTGGGCGGCTGGTCGGCGACCGCCCTCGGCCTCGGCACCGCCCTGCTGGCCATGGCGGCGTTCTGCCTCGTCGTCACCCTGCTGCCGCTGCTGCCCGCCCTGCGCCCGCGAGCCGCCCCCGCGCCGGCCGGACGCGGGACGCGTGTCGGTGGTCGCGCGTAGGGTCACGGCATGGCCACGTGGGAGGACGTCCGCCGGATCGCGCTGGGTCTGCCGGAGACGAGCGAGCACCCGTCCTATCAGGGGGCACCGGCGTGGAAGGTCCGCGACAGGGCGTTCGGCTGGGAGCGGCCGCTGCGCCGGGCCGACCTGGACGCCCTCGGCGACGCCGCGCCGGACGGCCCGATCCTCGGCGTACGGGTGGCGGACCTGGGCGAGAAGGAGGCGCTGCTCGCCGGCGAGCCCGCCGTCTACTTCACCGTCCCGCACCTCGACGGCTATCCGGCGGTCCTGGTCCGGCTCGACCGGATCGACCCCGACGAGCTGGCCGAGCTGCTCGCCGAGGCGTGGCAGGACCGGGCGCCGAAGCGGCTCGCGGCGGCCTACCGGGCGCGGCGGCAACCATAGGCACGGCACGGCTCACCCGGGGTCGGCCGCGGGGCCCTTCTGCGCGGCCCCGGCGTCGGCTACCGTGCCGCCATGCCATCGACGTTGACCGAAACGACGGACCCGTGGTGCCTGCGCGACGGGGAGAGCGCCGCACTGCTGCGCGAGCACCCGTGGCGGCGCTTCGCGGTGCTGGGCGACAGCGTGGCCGAGGGGCTCTGCGAGCCCGTCGACGGCTACCCCGACGTGCAGTGGGCCGACCGGATCGCCGCCGAGCTGCGGGCCGTCCGGCCGGAGCTGGCGTACCTCAACCTGGGGCTGCGGGGGCTGCGGGCGCACGAGGTGCGCGCCGCCCAGCTCGCCCCGGCGCTGGCGTTCCGCCCCGACCTGGCGCTGGTGGTCTGCGGCGGCAACGACGCCTTCGGGCGGGGGTACGACGCCGACGCGGTCGACGTGGAACTGACCGCGATGATCGAGGCGCTACAGGCCGCCGGGGCGGACGTGATCACCGTCGGCATGTTCGACGTCTCGCTCAGCCCGGCCGTGCCGGATCGGCACCGCGCCGGCCTCGGCGAGCGGATGCGGCGACTCTCGGCGCGCACGGGGGCCCTCGCGGAGCGGCTCGGCACCCTGCACGTGCGGCTCACCGACCATCCCCTCACCGCCGACGCGTCGATGTACAGCAGCGACGGGCGGCACGGCAGCGCCCGCAGCGACGCGGTCGCCGCCGCCGAGACCGTCCGCCGCCTCGGCGCCCATCTGGCTGGCCGACAGCCGGAGTGACCTACCGATGACGCGGCCCGACGGTGTTGGACGACGGTCCAGTTCGCGGGCCCGCAGACGCCACCGCCCGCCCTCGGCCACCACCGGCACCGGCGAGACGCCTCAGGTGAGCTGCTCCAGCGCCCGGGTGGTGTTGTGCGCGACGATGGCGAGCATGCCGGCACGGTCGGGGAAATCGCCGTCGAGCAGGCGCAGCGGGCCCGCCACCAGCGACAGGTGGGTCGCGAGCCGGTAGAGGCGCAGCCGGTCCTCGTCGAGACCGGGCACGGCCAGCGCCGGATACTCGTCGCCGAAGCGCAGCTCGAGGAACGCGTGCTCCCACTCCACGTCGAGGAACATGGTGCCCTCGATGTCGACGAGCACCGGGTGGTCGCGGTCGTCGATCAACACGTGGTCCGGGCCCAGCTCGCCGTGGATCAGACCGTGGCGGGATCGAGGCGCCACGGCGGCGTACCACTCGGCCAGGGCGTCGGCGAGGCGGTCCCGCTCGGCCGCGACCCGCTCGACCCTGGCGGCGGCCTCGGCCAGGTCGCGCAGCGCACGGTCGAGGACGAGCCGCTCCACGGGCGGGCGTACCGCCGGCCCCACGGATCCCGGGCGGCCGTACCGGTCGCGACGCCGGGCGTGCATGCTCCGGACGGCGTCGCCGAGCCGGGCCAACACCGCCCCGGCGCGGCGCGGGTCGCGCTGGCGCAGGTCGCGCAGGGTGCCGCCGCGGACGTCCTCCACCACGGCCACTTCGCCCGGCAGCAGGGTCGCGGTGGGATGCAGCAGGAGCCGGGGTGTCCGCACCCCGGCGGCGGTGAACTCCCGGTGCGCCGCGGTGAACAGGCCGGCCCCGGTGGCGTGTCCGAACGGATCGTCGGGTGCCGGTGCCGCCTGCCCCGGCCAGTAGTCCTCCCCCGGGTGCCACACGTAGGCGACGCTGGTGGACCCGTCGTCAAGGGTCAGCCGGTAGACGCCCTTCTTCGTGCCGCCGGTCAGCCGCTGCACCGAGACCAGCACGCGCCCCCGCCCGAACGCCGCCCGCGCCACCGGCCGCAGCTCATCGACAGTCAACCCCACCCGCGCCCCGCCCACCCCGTTGATGCTGCCCTGGTCTCGCCCCGCGGGGAAGCGAACTTCCGCCGGGTGGACCTGTGGCGGTACTTATTGGAGCCCGGGATCGTCCGACGGGAGGCTGACGACCTCGGGCTCATGGTGATCTAGGCCGCGCCCCGGATCGTGGCGAAGGGTCTCGACCACGTGGACGACACGTCCGGATGGCTGGCCGAGCGGCTCTACCGTCAGTCTCGCCTACGATCTGCGACCGTCGTACCGCGTCAGAGGCAGGAAGGTGGCCGTGCCTGACGCGGCCGACGGGATCGAGGCCCGCGGCTCGGGTTGCACGGTTGCGTGGAAGACGTCGTTCGGACACATCTCCCTCAATGCGACCGGCCTCCTCTAGGAGGACGTGGACCTGTGCGTGCACGCACGCGACCTGGTCGATGCGTTGGTGTCACAGACGTCGGGGTGACCGACGCGGGCAGGCGCGGAGGGCCCGGCCACGCCGGACACCCGGTCGCTGACGCGCGGCCACGCGCGGTGGGACGGCGAGCACCCCGGCCGCCCCACCGCACCGGCGTGGCGGGTCAGTCGACCACCAGCAGGCCGGAGAGCAGGACCCCGCGGGCCAGGTTGAGCACCCCGTCGCAGCCGGGGAAGCCGGTGCGGACGCAGGCGCCGGCGGCCCGCCGGCCGAACAGGTACGGGGCGATGCTGTACGGCACCTCGGCGCTGACCGTCTCGCCGGTTTCGACGTGCACGAAGTCCAGCGGGACGTCGTCGGCCCGGACGTACTCCTGGAGGATGAAGCCGCCCCGCGCCACGGCCCGGGTCAGCCCGTCCCGCCACGCGTCGGCGTCGGTCTCCCGGCCGATCAGCACGTCCACCCCGGCGGAGCCGTCGGAGGGCTTCGCCACCAGGCCGGCCCGGTCGGCCACCGCCCGGTCGAGCAGTTCCGCCGTCAGCGACCAGGTACGCGGCACGTACCGGTGGACCAGGGCCCGGTCGGCGGCCGGCAGCGTGTCGGCGTCCTCCCAGAGCCAGGCGAAGGCGCGCTTGTTGGCGACCAGCCACGCCGCCGCCGACACCCACATCGGCGCGGTGCCGGCCGCCAGCGCCGCCTCCAGGGCGTCCACCCCGGCGCTCGGGGTGACCCGGTTGGGCACGAAGAGCCGGAACACCGCGTCGACCGGGGCCCCGCCGGCCACCAGGCGCCGCCGGCCGTCGAGAGCGAGCTGCGAGACCGGCGCGACGACCAGGTCCATGCCGCATGCGGCGGCCCGCTCGACCACCGGCGACAGCAGCTTGATGAACCGCTGCGGGTCGTCGAGCCCCGGGTACTCGGCGTCGAAGTCGACCAGCATGGCGACCCGGGCGCCCTCGGGCAGGCCGAGACCGGCACGGATCGCGGCGAAGCG
Organism: Micromonospora sp. CPCC 205561; assembly: GCF_036906775.1. Taxonomy (NCBI): domain Bacteria; kingdom Bacillati; phylum Actinomycetota; class Actinomycetes; order Micromonosporales; family Micromonosporaceae; genus Micromonospora; species Micromonospora sp. CPCC 205561. The sequence goes on from NZ_JBAKHV010000034.1 coordinate 36,833, forward strand.
CCGGTCCACCGCCGAGGGCGCCGCCGCCAGCCGGACCCGGTCGGTGAGGCCGCGCCGCCGGTAGACCTCGACGAAACGGCGCACGGTGGTGTCCGCGTCGAACGCCCCGCCGAGGCTGCTGTCGATGTTGTACTCGACGAAGCGCGGCACCCCGTCGCAGAGCAGCACGTCCGGCCGGAAGGCGTCCAGCAGCGCCTCGGTCAGCGGCTCGTCGTCGTCGAGCAGCCGCGTCTCGCCGTCGGCGACGTCGAGCAGCCGGCGCAGCTCCCCCGCCGTGCCGGCCCGCCGCCGGCACGCCTCGAAGAGGAGTTGCGCCAGGCGGTCGGAGACGGCGTTGAGCACGCCCAGCGACGTCCCGTCCATCACCGGCGGCCGGGCCAGCCGCCACCGCTCGTTGTACGTGGCCCGGCCGGCGAAGACCTCGCGCCAGGACTCGGCCCCGGCGGCCACCATCTCGGCGCGCACCGGCGCGGGCAGGTCGAGCCACGCGCGCGCGGCGGAGGGCCAGCGGTGGTCGGCGTAGTCCATCTCATCCCTCCTTCATGACGTGTCCGATGGCGACCCGGAGCTGCTCGCGGCTGGGCTGCACGGCCCGGTCCAGCCCCGGGGCGAACGGCAGCACCGCGCCGTCGGGGCGGGTGACCCGCCGCGGCGGCGCGACCAGCCGTACCCGTTCGACCACGGTCGCGATGATCTCCCCGGCGATGCCGCAGGAGCGGTTGGAGTCGTCCACCACCACCAGCCGCCCGGTGCGCGCCACCGACGCGGTCAGGGCGTCCCAGTCGAAGGGGTAGAGCGTGCGCGGGTCGAAAACCTCGACCGACACCTCATCGGCCAGCTCCTCGGCGACGGCGAGGGCGTCGTGCACCAGGTGCCCGACCGCGACCACGGTCACGTCGTCGCCGCTCCGGTGCACCCGGGCCCGGCCCAGCGGCACCGGGGCTAGCGCGGCGAGGTCGACGTCGGCGCGGACGTCCAGCGCCCCGGCCGGGGCGAAGACCACCACCGGATCGTCGCAGCGCACCGCCGACACCAGCAGCCCGTACGCGTCGGCCGGGGTGGCCGGCACGACCGTGGTCACCCCGACGTGGGCGAAGAGGCCGTACGGGTGGTCGGAGTGCTGCCCCGCCCAGCCCGTCCGGGAGCCGGAGCCGGGCACCAGGTAGGTCACGGGCACCGCGCACTGCCCCCCGGTCATCAGCGGGAACTTGTGCGCGTGGTTGACGATCTGCTCGAAGACCAGGAAGAGCAGCGACGGGATCTGGAACTCCACCACCGGCCGCATCCCGGCCAGGGCGGCGCCGGTGGCGAAGCTGGTGAACGCCTGCTCCGACAGCGGGGTGTCGAGCACCCGGTCCGGCCCGAACCGCCGGAACAGCCCGGCGGTGACGGCCGAGGCGGCCACCCGGACGTCCTCGCCGAGCAGGAACACCGAGTCGTCGCGGGCCAGCTCGTCGGTCAGCGCCCGGGTGAGCGCCCTGCGGTAGGAGAGCCGGGGCATCTAGCCACCTCCGGTGCGGGCGGTCAGGCCGCTGGCGTACAGGTAGGCCAGGGCGTCGGCCGGATCGGGCTCCGCGCCGGCGAGGGCGAACGCGACGGCCGCGTCCAGGGTGGCCTCCACCTCGGCGTCGACGTCGGCCCGGGCGGCGGCGGGCAGCCGGGCGCCCTGGATGTCCACCGGGTCCCGGGAGCGGCCCCGGGCCACCTCCTCGGGCGGGCGGTAGTCGAGGCGTACCGCGTGCTCGAAGGTGTGGTGGGCGTCGAACCGGTAGGTCCGGGCCTCGATCAGCTCGGGGCCGCCGCCGGCGCGCATCCGGTCGACGGCGGCGGCCGCGGCGTCGCGTACCTCCTCGGGGTCCTGGCCGTCGACGACGGCCGCCGGGATGCCGAACGCGGCGGCGCGCCCGGGGATGCTGCCGGCGACCGCGCCCGCGACGGGCATGGTGGTGGCGTAGCCGTTGTTCTCGCAGACGAAGAGCACCGGCACCCGCCAGAGCGCGGCCAGGTTGAACGCCTCCAGCAGCATCCCCTCGTTGACGGCGCCATCGCCGAAGAAGCTCACCCCGACGACGTCGTCGCCGCGTCGGCGGCGCGCCCACACCGCCCCGGTGACGATGGCCCCGGACGCGCCGACGATGGCGTTGGCGCCGAGCACGCCGACGCCGAAGTCGGCGGCGTGCATCGAGCCGCCCCGGCCGGCGTTGAGGCCGGTGACCCGGCCGCACAGCTCGGCCAGCATCCGGGCCGGGTCGGCGCCCTTGGCGAGCACCTGGCCGTGCCCCCGGTGGGTGCCGGCGACCACGTCCTCGGCGCGCAGCGCGGCGCACACCCCGGCGGCGATCCCCTCCTGCCCGAGGTACGGGTGGATGCCGCCGACGATCTGCCCGGAACGGACCAGCTCGATGGCCCGTTCCTCGAAGCGGCGGACCAGCCGGACCGTGCGGTAGAGCCGGACCGGGTCGGCGCCGGTCACCGCTCGCGCCCCTCCCCGGCGGCGGCGAGGACGTCGTACCGTGCCATGTCAGCCTCCCTGCGGGGCGCGGTGGCGCCAGATGACCGGGCAGTACTCGGGATCCGCGTAGTCCGGCCGCCCGTCGGGGGTGCGGCGGACCAGCACGTCGTGGTTGTACGCGGCGAAGGTGCCGTCGGAGAGCGGATACTCCCGCCAGGCGTTCCCGCCGTCCTGCAGGTGCAGCGAGACCGCCCGGCGCGGGCGGCCGCTGACGTTGGCGCCGCTGCCGTGGTAGGTGCGGCAGTGGTGGAAGCTCATGTGCCCCTTGGGGATCACGATCGGCACCTTGCGGATCGGTGCGCCGTTGTGGGCCGCGTTCTCGACGAGGATCCCCTCCAGCTCGTCGCGGTCGCGCTCGGCGAAGTGGCTCACCACCCTGTCGTCGGCGCCGATCTCGCGCCAGCGGTGCGAGCCGTCGATCATGGTGATGGTGCCCATCTCCTCGCCGCAGTCGTGGAACGGGATGAACGCGGTGAGCATGTCGTCGGACGACGAGGACGACCAGTAGTGCTTGTCGAAGTGCCAGGGCACGATGTTCGACGGCTCCCCGGCGACCGGCGGCTTGTAGATCATCGTGGCCTGGAAGATCCGGATCTCGGTGGCCCGCGCGAGGCGGGCGGCGACCGCGCCGATGAGCGGCTTGCGCAGGATCGCGCCGAGCCCGTCGTGCTCGTGGTGGACGTAGTCGTTGTGCCGCTGCACCGCGCCCCTCGACGGCTCCCAGTAGGCGAGCTTCGGCGGGCGTACCGGCAGGCGGCGGTGCCGTTCGCCGGCGTAGTAGCGGTCGGAGGCCGCCGTCAGGGCGTCCACCTCGTCGTCGGTGAGCAGCTTCTTCGAGAGGTACCAGCCGTGTTCGGCGTAGAACGCCACGTCCTCCTCGGAGGGGAGCAGCGCCTCCTCCTCGGCGGTCAGCGCCAGCTCGTACTCGGTCGTGGTCACGCCCGTACCTCCTGCGGTGTCGGGGCCGCGACGGGGGCGTTCGCCCCCGCCGCGGCCAGTTCCCGTTCCTTGGCCTCGTAGAGCGCCCTGATGTTGCCGCTGCCGAAGGTCCGCGCCCCGCGCCGCTCGATCAGCTCCAGGAAGAGCGTGCGGCGCACGTGCATGGACTCGGTGAAGATCTGCAGCAGCTGCCCGCCGTGGTCGCGATCGACCAGCACGCCGAGGTCGCGCAGCCGGTCCAGCGGCGCGTCGACCCGGCCGACCCGCGCCTCCAGGGCGTCGTAGTAGCTGGCGGGGGTGCCGGCGAAGCGCACCCCCCGGTCGGCGAGGGCCGCGACCGCGGTGACGATGTCGTCGGTGCGCAGCCCCAGGTGCTGCACGCCGGCGCCGACGTGCTGGTCGAGGAAGGCGTCGAGCTGCCCCGGCCGGCGGGAGCTGTCGGGCTCCAGCAGCACCAGGGTGACCCGCCCCGAGGGGCTCTGCACCACCGTGGAGTTCATCGCCTGCCCGGCCACCTCGACGTGTTCCTCGAAGATCTCCGCGAAGCCGAACACCTCCCGGTAGTGCCGGACCGTCTCGTCGAGCTGCCCCGGCGGCACGCAGATCGCCAGGTGGTCGATCTCGGCCAGCGGCTTGTCGCCGCCGCCGTCCGGGGGCGTCATCTCGACCGCCCCCGGCAGGAACTCGCCCGGGTCGCCACGGCGCGACACCAGGCGGTGCAGCACGTCGCCGAAGCCGCCCACCTCGGCGGTCACCACCTCGGCGTCCGCGCCGACGAAGGTGGTCGGCGGCGTCACCCCCGCCGCCCCCCGGCGCAGCAGCTCGGCGTACGCGCCGGCGGCGTCGTCGACCTCCAGCGCGACCACCGCCACGCCGTCGCCGTGCCGCTGCACGTACCGCGACGTCGGATGCTCGGCGGTCAGCCCGGTGGTGAGCACCATCCGGATGTCCCCCTGGCTCAGCAGCAGCGAGCGCTGGTCGGCCAGCCCGGTCTCGGGGCCGCCGCGACCGCACAGCTGGAAGCCGACCGCCCGATCGAAGTAGAAGGCCGCCTGTCGGGCGTCCCCCACGAAGAGTTCGATGTGGTCGATACCACGGATGTCCATGTCCTCTGCCCTCTCACGGTTGCCCGTGGTTGCCGCCCGGGCGCGGTCCCGCCCGGGGTGGAGCGTGGTCAGCCCTTCGGCCGGGCCGCCCGCGCGAGCAGCAGGCTCACGTTCTGGCCGCCGAAGCCGAAGGAGTTGGTCAGCGCGTACCCGGCCCGCGTCGCGCGGGGCCCACCGCGGATGTGGTCCGCGGGGCAGGCCGGGTCCGGGTCGTCGAGGTTGTGCGTCGGCGGGAGCAGGCCCCGGCCGAGCGCCAACGCGGTGGCCGCCGCCTCCAGCGCGCCGGAGGCGCCGAGCAGGTGGCCGGTGAGCGCCTTGGTGGAGCTGACCGGCACGCCGCCCGCGCCGAAGACCGCGGTCAGCGCGGCGGTCTCGGCGATGTCGCCGAGTTTCGTGCCGGTGCCGTGCGCGTTGACGTAGCCGACCTGCGCGGCGCGGACGCCGCCGCCGGCCAGCGCGCGCCGCATGCACTCCGCCGCGCCGGCCCCGTCGGGGCGGGGGGCGGTCGGGTGGTACGCGTCGGTGGTCGCCCCGTACCCGACGATCTCCGCGTAGCCGGTGGCGCCGCGGGCCACGGCGTGTTCGGCGCGCTCCACCACCAGCAGGGCCACGCCCTCGGCGAGGACGAAGCCGTTGCGGCCCGCGTCGAACGGCCGGCTCGCCGCGGTCGGGTCGGCCCAGCCCCGGGCGAGCGCCCGGGCGTTGCCGAAGGTGTCGGCGAACGTCGGGAACAGCGGCGCCTCGCTGGCCCCGCAGAGCACCACGTCGGCCTCCCCGGCGCGGATCAGCCGGACCGCGTCGGCGATCGACTGCGCGCCGGAGGCGCAGGCGGTGCCGACCGACGAGGTGTAGCCGCGGATGCCGTGGCGGATGGCGATCCTCGCCGCCGGCATGTTCGGCAGGATCCCGGTCAGCAGGTACGGGCTGACCGCCGCCCGGCCGCGCGCGGCCCGGGCCAGCACCTGGGACTCCAGCGTGGACATCCCGCCGACCCCGCCGACGATCACCCCGACCCGGCCCGGGTCCACGTCCCGGCCCACCTCGATGCCGGCGTCGGCGAGCGCGTCCGCGGCGGCGAGCAGGGCGAGCACCACGATCCGGTCCAGCACCCTGGTCTCGGGTCCGGAGGCGACGGTACGCGGATCGATCTCCGGGAGCAGGCCGGCGACCTCCAGCGACCCGGCGGCGGGGTGCCCGGCCGGCGGCCGGGTCAGCCCGGACCGGCCGGCGCACAACGCGTCGAAGGTGGCGTCGACGCCCCTGCCCACGGGCGTGAACAGCCCCATCCCGGTGATGACGGCGGTCATGACGGCGACTCGGTGAGGTACCGCTCGCGCAGGACCACCTTGCGCACCTTGCCGGTGACGGTGACCGGGATGTCGGCGGAGCGGACCGGCACCACCCGGCGCAGGGTCGCGCCGACGTCGGGGCCGAGCGCCTCCCGGACCCGGGCGGTGCGGTCCTGCCCGGCGTCGGCGCCGGCGGCGAGTTCCAGCAGCACGTCGGTGACCACCCCGCCGGCCCCGGAGGCGATCACGACCGTGCAGTCGGTGACGTCCGGGCAGGCGGCGAGGACGCGCTCCTCCGACAGCGCGGTGTAGAACCGCCGGCCGTCGCCCGCCTCGACCGAGTCCACGGCCCGGTCCAGGTGGTAGTAGCGGCCCTCGGCGTCGGCGTACACCAGGTCGCCGGTGAGGTACCAGCCGCGTCGGCGGGACCGGTGGGTGGTGACGGAGTCGTTCCAGTAGCCGCGGAACAGCGACGGCGAGTCGACGCCCAGCCAGCCCACCTCGCCGGCCGGCACGGGGTCGCCGTCGGCGTCGAGCACCGCGACGTTCGCGAACCGGTAGGGCCGGCCGACGCAGCGGCCGTACCGGTCGGTGTCCGGTCGGTGGGTGATGTGGAACATCGAGTGCCCCATCTCGCTGGAGCCGAGCCCGTCGATGAAGACCGAGCCGGGCACCCGGGTGACCCCCTCGCGGGTCATCACGTCGCGGGAGCCGACCGCCACGAGCCGGCGTACGTGCGGCTCGTGCGAGCAGTCGCCGGTGTTGAACCACAGCGACACCGAGTCCAGGTCGTACGCGGACAGGTCGAAGCGGGCCAGCTCCGCCCAGGTGACGGAGAAGCCGAACACCCCGTCGGGGAGCCAGCGCTGGATCGCCTCCAGCACCCGCTCGCCGCCCTGGTCGGAGAGGAGGAGCATGTCGGCGGAGTTGCCGAGGGCCTGGTTGACCATGAGCACGGTGGCGGTGTGCGGGGCGGGCAGCGCGCTGAGGATGCGACGGGTGCCCTGCGCCTGCGGCATGGTGAGCAGGTGCCGGGTGGCGGCGAAGAGGCTGGCGTGCGAGTGCAGCACCGCCTTGGGCACGCCGGTGGTGCCCGAGGTGTGGGTGACGACCACCGGGTCGTCGCCGTGGTGCCGGTAGTGCGCCGGAGCGGCGGCCGGATCCCCGGTGCCCGCCTCGGCCGGGGTGCCCAGCACCGGCGCGCCGAGGTCGTGGCCGGCCAGCAGGGCGAGGTGCGCGTCGTCGGCGAGCACCCCGACGCCGCGCAGCCGGCGCACGTACTCGGCGGCGATCCCGGGGCGCAGCCCGCCGTTCATCAGCGCCGGGATCGCCCCGAGCCGGGCCAGCGCCAGGAAGCTGAGCACCATGTCGGCGGCGTCGGTGGCCCAGACGGCCACCGGGTCGCGCGGCCCGACACCCCGCTGGTGCAGCCAGGCGGCGCGGGCGGCGACCCGCTCGTCCAGCCGGCCCAGCGTGAGCGCCCGCCCGGCCGGGTGGCCGTCCACGGCGGTGTCGAAGGTCAGGCCCGGCCCGTCCGGGTCGGCGCCGTGCGCCAGCACCCGGGCCAGCACGTTGCCGGCGCCGATCCGCTCGTCGGCGGCCAGCACCGCCCGCAGTCCCCTGTTCCTCATGGCGCGTCTCCTCCCCCCAGCAGCACCGCGACCGCGCCGGTCGCGGGCTGCCCGCCCCCGCCCTCGTCCCGGCGGCCCGCAGCGCCGTCGTCGTCGGGTGCCTGTTCGATCAGGACCAGCAACGCCCGGTCGGCGTCGCCGTCGTGCAGCAGCAGGTCGACCTCCGCGGTCCCGGCGGCCCGCGGGTCGCCGGTCGGCGCGAGGCAGAGCACCGGCCCGCCCAGGCCCCAGCGCGCGGCCACGTGCCCGGCCACGCTGTTGGGCACCGACTGGAAGAAGAACAGCGGTCCGGGCCGGCCGCCGCCGGCGACCGTGGCCCGCACGTGCGCCGCGCTGGCCCGGTCCCCGGCCGCGCTGACCAGCACGATCGCCGTGCGCTCGCCGTCCGGCGCCGGCCGCCGGCCGTACGCCCGGGTCAGGCAGCGCTCGGCGACCGCCGCGACCAGCGGCGCGAAGTCGGAGTGCAGGTAGCCGGGAACCGGCGGCGGGGCTGCGTCGCCCGGTTCCGGCCAGGCCGCCTCGGCCAGCACCGCGAGCCGGTCGGCGGCGTACGCCGCGGCCGCGCTCATGCCGCACCGACGAGCAGCGCCGTGTTCGCGCCGCCGAACGCGGCGTTGAGACTCAGCGCGAAGCCGGTGGCGGCCGGGCGGGGCGCGTCGCGGACGACATCCAGCGGGCAGGCGGGGTCGGGGCCGAGCCAGCCGGCGTTCACGGGCAGCTTCCCGTGCCGGGCGGCGAGCACGGTGACCACCAGCTCCAGCAGGCCGGACGCCTCCAGGGCGTGCCCGTGCAGCGCCTTGGTCGAGCTGACCGGGACCCGCGCCGCCGCCGCGCCGAACGCGGTGCGCAACGCGGCCGCCTCGGCGGCGTCGCCGTGGCCGGCGCCGGTGGCGTTGGCGTTGACGTATCCGACGGCCTCCGCCGCCAGCCCGGCCCGGCGCAGCGCGGCGGTGACCGCGCGGGCCAGGCCCCGCCCGCCCGGCTCGGGCTGGCAGGGATGGAACGCGTCCCCGGCCCGGCCCCAGCCGAGCAGGTCGGCGACGGCCCGGCGGGCGACGGCCGACGACTCCAGCACCACCGCGGCGATTCCGTCGCCGAGCAGCAGCCCGGTCCGGCCGGCGCTGAACGGGCGCACCGCGCCGTCGGTGGCGAGGGCGCGGCCGGCGTCGAAGAGGGCGTACTGGTCCGGCTCGACCAGGTATCCGGCGGCCACCACGACGCGCGTGACGTCGCCCCGGCGGATCAGGGCCGCGGCGTCGGCGACGGCGCTGCTCGCCGAGACGCAGGCGGTGGTGTACGCCCGCGTCGGGCCGGTGAGCCCGGTGCGGGCGGCCAGCCCGGCGGTGAGCGCCGGCACGGCCGCGTCGCCGTGCACGGCCAGCAGCAGCGCGGTGCCCGCGCGGCGGCCGGCGTCGAGCCGGGCGTCCCGGCACGCCGCGTCGACCGCCTCGGCCAGCTCGTCGGCCAGCTCGCCGGCGTCGGGGCGGGCGGCGGCGGCGTCGACCCGCCGCGACGTGGTGTCGAAGCGGTCCACGGGCCGGAACGTCGGGGCGCCGGCGAGCACGCCGGCGAGCTGGGCGTCGGCGCCCCGCCCGAGCGCGCTGACGGCGTGCAGACCGGTCAGGGCGACGACGGGCCGCTCAGCCATCGGCGGCGGTGGTCAGGGAGGTCCGGAAGACCGCCAGGGCGTCGTCGACGGTGCGGATCCCGGCGAGCTGTTCGTCGGTGAGGTCGAGGTGCCGGTCGTGGCGCTGTTCGACGAGGTGCACCAGCCAGGCCAGTTCCATCGAGCCGATCCGGTCGCCGACCTCGTGGGCGGGTCGGCCGGCGAGGTCGGCCAGCATGGTCACCAGGTCGGCGCGCCGCAGGTCGGGCTGACCGGCCATCAGGATTTGTCGCTCGTCGCCCCGGCGACCCGGTCGGCGACCATCGTGGTGAACTCACCGACCGTCATCAGGGCGAGCTTCTCGGACTCGTCGTCGGCGAACTTGAGGCCGTAGCGGTCCTCGACCCGCACGGCCAGGTCGGCGAGGGCCAACGACTCCAGGTCCACGCCGGACGGGCCGAGCGTGGTGTCGTCGTCGATGCCCTCGACGTCGTAGTTCATGTCGTCGAGCTGCTCGACGACGAAGGCGCGGATCTCGGGTCGCATGGTTAACCTCTCTCCGTGAACCAGTCACCGGTGCCCGGTCGGGACACCGTGTACGTGTGGGTCGGTCGGGGCGCCGGCGGTCGGCCGGCCCCGGCCGGGTGGTTGCTCCGACACGCGGGCGCCACGGTCCTGGGCCGCGCGCCGCGGGACATCGTGGTGGGGCACGGCCCCTGCGGGCGTCCGCTGGTCGGGCTGCGCGGCGACGCCCGGGTGGAGCTGCCGGTCAGCGTCAGCCGGGCCGACGGGGTGCTCGTGGTCGCCGCCCGGGCGGCCGGCCCGGTGGGGGTCGACGTGGAGCGGTGCCGCCCGCTGCCCGCGCTGGCGCTGGCCCGGCGGTGGTTCGCCCCGGCCGAGGCGGCGTGGCTCGCCGGGCGCGGCGCCGACGGGCGGTCGCGGGACTTCCTGCGGCTCTGGACGGCGAAGGAGGCCGTGGGCAAGGCGCTCGCGGTGGGGCTGCGCGGCGGCGGCCCGCGCCGGCTCATGCCCGTGCCCGACGACCGCGGCGGGTCGCTGCGGCCGGTGCCCGGCGATTGCGGCCGGGCGGTACCCGGCGCCGGGCGGCTGCGCGTCGGGCATCCGCCCGTGGACGGTGGCCTGGTCCTGGCGGTCGCGGTGGCGGCCGACGACGCCGTGCCGGTCGAGGTCCTGCCCGTCGAGGTCCTGCCCGTCGACGCTCTGCCGGTCGAGGTGCCGCCGGTCGGTCCGGACGGTCTGGTCGGGACGGCGCAGCGGACCGCTCACGTGGCGGCCGCCCGCAGCGCGTCGGCCGCGCGGACCAGCTTGCCGGTGGTGGTGCGGGGCAACTGATCCACCAGGCGCAGGGTGCGCGGGCGCTTGTAGCCGGCCAGCCGCTCGGCGAGCAGCTTGTCGAGCGTCTCCTCCGACAGCGGCCCGTCCGGCTGCACGTAGGCGGTGATGCCGCCGTCGAGGACGACCACGGCGGTGGCGACGCCGGGCAGCTCCGCGAGCGTCGCCTCCACCTCGGTGAGGTCGACCTTCAGGCCGCCGACCGAGACCTGTGAGTCGAGCCGCCCGCGGACCGTGACCAGGCCGGTTCCCGGCTCGACGGTGCCGGCGTCGCGGGTGTGCAGCCAGCCGTCGGCCCACCGGGTCGGGTCACTCAGCCCCACGTAGGGCGAGGCGGGGCAGCTCACCCGGAGTTCGCCGTCGACCTCGCGGACCTCGATGCCGGGCGCCGGGGCGATCGACGGGCGGTGCCGGCCGTGCAGGTCGGTGCCGATGACGCCGACCTCGGTCATCCCGTACATGTTGCCCAGCGGCACGCCGTACCGGTCGGTGAAGGCGCGGGCGACGGCGGCCGGCACCAGCTCGCCGCCGGTGGTCATCCGCCGCAGCTGCGGCAGCGGCCCGGCGGGCCGGGTGGAGGCGAGCAGTCCGATGTGGAACGGGACACCGAGCACGGTGGCCGGCGAGTCGTCGGCGGCGATCGCGGCCAGCACGGCGTCGCCGGTCAGCCGCTGCGGCGGCACCAGCTCGACGCCGGCGTGCAGGCCGTAGAGCAGGCCGCCGACCAGGCCGAGCACGTGCACCGTCGAGGGGAGCAGGATGATCCGCTCGCCGGGCAGCGCCACCCCGTCGATGCGGGTGTAGCGGTGCACCTCGGCGACCAGGTCGGGCGCCGTGCGCCCGATCACCTTGGACGGGCCGGTGGAGCCGGAGCTGAGCTGGATCACCGCGTGTCCGCTGACCGCGGGACGGTCGGCGTAGCTGGTGACGCCCTCGGTGACGTCCACGAAGATCCGCAGCGCCCCGCCGCCGGTACGCACCGGCGCCACCACCACCTGCGGGGTGAGCCGCCGCAGCGCCCGCTCCACCTCGTGGTCGGTGAGCCGGTGGTCGAGCAGGATCGCCTGCGCCCCGCCGCGCCAGGTGGCCAGCAGGTTCACCACGTACGCCAGCGAGGGCGGCATCCGCAGCGCGGCGGCGCCCCCGGGGCGCAGTCCGGCGGCGGCGAGACGGGCCTGCGCGTCGGTCACCAGCCGGCGCAGCGTGCCCCGGTCGACGGGCTCGGGCAGTCGGAGACAAATGTCGGTCGATCGGCCGCCGAGCAGGATTTCGTCAACCCAGCCGGCGTCCTCCGTCGCAGGATTTCCCGTGTCCAATGCCGTTCACCGCCCAGCCTTCAACAGGGCACAAGTGCCCAAAAGGTGCATCTGTCGGGGTGCTGCGGGGAACCTTACGACGCCGCTCGGATGCATAGCTAGATGCAAATGGCTAGATCAGAAAGGGCGGCCGGCCGGATTGCCCACGGCCGGTTCGACGGGCAGGATCGGGCGCGTACGGCGGCTGAGGGTAACCGCCGGATGACCCATCGTGCGTACGGCGCGGGACGTCCACCGGACGGCCGATGGCGGTCCGCGGGCACGACGGTAGGGGCGTGAAGGGGGGCGGTCAGGTGCCGGTGGTAACCGGCCCGACGGGGCCGGGCGACGGCCGCGCGGCGGGAGGCGCGCTCAGCGCGGGAACGCGGCGGGGGTCTGGGCGTGGATCAGGAAGCGCAGCGAGCGGGCGTCGGTGAAGCACTCCCGCATCGGCCGCACCAGGTCCCGGTGCTCCGGGCTGCGTTCCCACGCCTCGAAGTCGGCCAGGCTGGACCACTCGCTGGTGATCAGCCACTGCTCCGGATCGGCCGACGAGCGGCAGACCTGGTCGACGAGGTGCCCGGGCACGCCGCCGGCCACCAGGTGCCGGACCTCCTCGTACGCGGCGAGGAACGCCTGCGTGCGCGCGGCCGGCACCCGCACCAGGAACACCACCCGGGCCCGCTGCCCGCCGCGCGCGGACCCGCCGGGAGACCCGGCCGGCCCCGCCTCGTGCGTCGGTCCGCTCATGGCGTCACTCCCCGCGTCGGCGCGGCCCCACGCAGGACCAGCGCGCTGTTGAAACCGTCGAAGCCCCGGGCGCAGACCAGCGCCAGCCGGCTGCGCGGCCGTCGGTGCTCCCGCAGGAAGCCCAGCTCGCAGCCCTCGGCCACCTCGTCCGGCCCCGCCGAGGCGGGCAGTGTGTCGTGCCCGAAGGCGAGCAGCGCGGTGGCCACGTCCAGCGCCGCGCCGCCCTGGTGGGCGCGGCCGGTCAGCGGCTTCTGGGTACTCACCGGGGGCGGCCGGTCGCCGAAGACGGCGCGCAGCGCGGCGGCCTCGCTGCGGTCGTAGCGGGGCACACCCAGCGCGTCGGGCAGCACCAGGTCGACCGCCTCCGGCCCGATGCCGGCCCGGCCCAGGGCCAGCCGCATCGCCCGGGCGTACTGCACCGGGTCGCCGGCGGTGTCCGCGCCGGTGTGCACGGCGTCGTGGGTGGCGCCCCAGCCGGTCACCTCGCCGTACACCCGGGCGCCCCGCGACAGCGCGTGGCCCAGCTCCTCCACCACGAAGACGGCGCCGCCCTCGGCGGGCAGGTAGCCGCTGGCGGCGGCGTCGAACGGCCGGTAGGCCCGCTCCTGGTCGGCGGAGTCGCTGAGCAGTCCCGAGCGGAGCTGGCAGGCCAGGGCGTACGGGCTCAGCGGGCACTCGGTTGCCCCCGCGATCACCACCGGGGTGCCCCGGCGCACCGCCCGCGCGGCGTGCGCCAGGCTGTCCAGACCGCCGGCGGTCTCAGCCACCAGCACCCCGCACGGCCCCTTGAACTGGTGGTGGATGGAGAGCTGGCCGACGCTGGCCGCGTAGAACCAGGCGATCGACTGGTACGCCCCGACCGTGCGCGACGGCCCGCCCCAGAGCCGTTGCAGCTCCCGCTGGCCGAACAGGTTCCCGCCGGAGGAGCTGGCCAGGGCCACGGCGTAGCCGTACGGGTCGGGGGCCCGCTCGGGCAGGCCGGCGTCGGCCAGCGCCAGCCGGGTGGCGGCGAAACCGAGGTGCGTCCACCGGTCGGTCTGCACCAGCCGCCGGTTGTCGGCGTACGCGGCCGCGTCGAAGTCGGGCACCTCCCCGCCGTAGCGGGTGGGGTAGCCGGCCGGGTCGAACAGGGTGATCGGCCCGACCCGGCGGGTGCCGGCGAGCACCGTGCGCCAGTGCGCGTCCACGCCGATCCCGCTGGGCGCGACGACGCCGATGCCGGTCACCACGGCCCGCGCCGTCACGACAGCACCGGTCCGGCCGGCCGGCGGAACACCATCGCCGACTGGAAGCCGCCGAACCCGCTGCCGACCGAGAGCGCCACGTCGACCGGCAGCTCCCGCGCCTCGCTCGGGACGTAGTCCAGATCGCACTCCGGGTCCCGGGTGCTCCAGTTGGCCGTCGGCGGCACCACGCCGAACTCGACGGCCAGCGCGCACGCGGCCATCTCGATCGAGCCGATCGCGCCGAGCGAGTGCCCGACCATCGACTTGATCGAGCTGATCGGCACCCCGTACGCGGCCTGGCCGAGCGCCCGCTTGAACGCGGCGGTCTCGTGCCGGTCGTTCTGCCGGGTGCCCGAGCCGTGCGCGCTGATGTAGGAGACCTGCTCGGCGGCGATCCGCCCCTGCCTCAGCGCGGCCGAGATTGCCAGCCCCATCTCCAGCCCGTCGGGCCGCAGCCCGGTCATGTGGTATCCGTTGCTGCGGCTGGCGTAGCCGGCCACCTCGCAGTAGACGTGCGCGCCGCGCCGGCGGGCCCGGCCGGCCTCCTCCAGCACCAGCACCGCCGCGCCCTCGGCGAGCACGAAGCCGTGCCGGTCGGCGTCGAAGGGGCGGGAGGCGTGCGCCGGGTCGTCGTTGTCGGGGCTGGTCGCCTTGATCGCGTCGAAGGAGGCGACGGTGACCGGGGAGATCGGCGAGTCGGCGGCCCCGGCCAGGACGACGTCGGCCTCCCCGTCGGCGATGAGCTGGTGGGCGTACCCGATCGCGTCGATGCCGGAGGTGCAGCCGGTGGAGACCACCTGGGCGGGGCCGTGCAGCCCGTGCCGGCAGGCCACGTCGGCGGCGAGGCTGCTGGGCACGAGCGCCTGGTACAGGTACGGGCCGCCGCGCGCGGCGTCGACCAGCCAGCGTCGGCCGGTGTCGCTCACCGTGACGTACTCCTGCTCCAGGGCCGTGGTGCCGCCGACGGCGGTGCCGAGCACCACGCCGGTCCGCTCCCGCTCGGCGTCGGTGAGTTCCAGGCCGGCGTCGGCGACCGCCTCGGCGGCGCAGGCGAGGGCGAACTGCACGTACCGGTCGGCGCGCCGCCGCTCGCCCTCGCTCAGGCCGGCGGCGACCGGGTCGAAGTCGCACTCCGCGGCGATCTGGGAGCGGAACGGCGACGGGTCGAAGAAGGTGATCCGCCGGGTCGCGGTCCGCCCCTCGGTGATCGTCTTCCAGAACCGGTCCCGGCTGACGCCACCGGGGGCGACCACCCCGATCCCGGTCACCACCGTGCGGCGCCCGGTCACGACGTCCCCTCCGTTCGCGACCCCGGCGCACTCGTCGCGCTCACCGGAACACCCCGGCTCGCAACCCCCGGCTCACTCCTCGCGCTCACCACGACACCTCGGTTCGCGACCGCGGGGCTCGCAACCCCGGCTCACTCCTCGCGCTCACGACGACACCTCGGTTCGCGACCGCGGGGCTCGCAACCCCGGCTCACTCCTCGCGCTCACGACGCGCCCCGCTGTTCGACCAGCTCGGTGTCGACGTGGCCCAGTTCAGGTCGGGGCGCCAGCGGCCCGAGGTGGAAGACCACCTCGGCAGGATCGCCGCCGGTGTTGCGCAGCCGGTGCCGGACGTTGCGCGGCACGAACAGCGCCTCTCCGGCGGCCAGCGGCACCGGCTCGTCGTCCAGGTCGACGGTGATCGCGCCCCGGGCCAGGTAGAGGAACTCCTCGCTGTAGGGGTGGTAGTGCTCGGCGATCCGCTCCCCCGGGCGCAGCGTCGCCACCCCCATGAAGCCGGAGGTGCTGCCGACGGTCTTCGGGCCGAGCAGCACCCGCAGCTCACCGCCGCGGCGGCCGTCGGGCGCGACGTCGGTGGCGGCGACCAGCCGCAGGGTCCGCTCACTCATCGCCGGCCCCCGTCGCCGCGTCGGCGTCGGCCGGCGTCGGGTCGCGGTCGGCGGAGCCGGCCGCCAGGCGCTCGATCTTCTCCTTGATGACGGCGAGCTGCACCGCGCTGTTGGCGTTGATCCGTTCGGTCATGCCCGCGTTGTCCACCGGCGCGGTGGGCCGCATCGCGAAGTCCTGCGTCCAGGTCATCCGGGTGCCGCCGGGCTCCTGTGTGTAGCGCCAGTGGATGCGCATGTACTCGAACGGCCCGGTCTCGACCCGCTGGGCGCGCACCTGTCGGGTGACCGGGTCTGCGGTGCGTTCGCTGACCCAGCTCCACGCCGTGCCGTTCTCGTCGGGACGCATGGTGAGCCGGAACCGCACGGTGTCGCCGTCGCGGTGCAGGATCTCCGCGCGGGCGTACTCGGTGAAGAGCCCGGGCCAGCCGGCGACGTCGTTGGTGACGTCCCACACCAGCGGCAGCGGCGCGGCGATCAGGACGCTGTTCTCGGTGTGTCCCGGCGGGTCGGCGCGGCGGGCGACCAGCTCCGCCACGCCCGCGATGCTGAGCTGCCCGGCCTGCTCGGGGAGCCCCACCCGCCACCGGTCGGCGACCACGGCGGAGAGTTCGAGCAGCGCCAGCGAGTCCATGCCGAGCTCCTCCAGCGTGGCGGCCGGCGCGCGGGCGGCGGCCTCGGCGTCCAGCCCGCAGTTGGCCACCAGGATGTCGGTGATCTCGGCGGTCAGTGGACGGCCATGGGTGACGGTCATCGGAGCCTCCTGTGGTGTGCGTCGGGTGGACCGGCGAGCAGCTGGTCGACCAGGGCGGTGGTGTAGCGGCCCTTGCGGAACCCGGCGTCGTCGAGCACCCGCCGGACGAACGGGATGGTGGTGCGGACCCCGGGACCGGCGACGTCGAACTCGTCGAGGGCGCGTTCCAGCCGGTTGAGCGCGAGTTCCCGGTCCGGCGCCCAGACCGCCACCTTGGCCAGCAGCGAGTCGTAGTGCGGGCCGAACAGGTAGCCGGCGTGGCCGTGCGTGTCGACCCGGGTGAACGGGCCGCCCGGCGGGACGAAGCGGTCCAGCCGGCCGGGCGTCGGCGCGAAGCCGCGGTCCGGGTCCTCCACGTTGACCCGGCACTCGACTGACACCCCGTGCAGCCGGATGTCCTCCTGCCGCCAGCGCAGCGGCACCCCGGCGGCGATGTGGAACTGCTCGTGCACCAGGTCGATCCCGGTGATCATCTCGGTGACGGGGTGCTCGACCTGGATCCGGCAGTTGATCTCCAGGAAGTGGAACCGCTCGTCGGCGTCGACCAGGAACTCCACGGTGCCCGCGCCGGTGAAGCCGGCGTACAGGGCGCCGCGCAGGGCACACGCGGCGACGGCCTCCAGGGTGCCCGCCGACAGCGCCGGCGCCGGTGCCTCCTCGACCAGCTTCTGGTGCCGGCGCTGCACCGAGCAGTCCCGGGTGCCCAGGTGCACGCCGTTGCCGTGGGAGTCGCAGAGCAGCTGCACCTCGACGTGCCGGGCGCCGGTCAGGAACCGCTCGACGTAGACCCGGTCGTCGCCGAAGGCCGCCTGGGCGGCGGCCCGGGTCCGCGCGTACGCCCGGGTCAGTTCGGCCGGGGTGGCGACCACCGTCATGCCCCGCCCTCCCCCGCCGGCCGCGGCCTTGACGATCACCGGGTAGCCGACCTCGGCGGCCACCCGCGCCGCCTCGGCGGCCGTGGGCACGGGCGCGACACTGCCCGGCGGCAGGGGCAGCCCGGCGCGGCGCATCAGCTCCCGCGCGGCGGACTTGTCGGCCAGGACGGACATCACCCGCGGCGGCGGGCCGACGAAGACCAGGCCGTTGTCGGCGCAGATCTCGGCGAAGTCGGCGTCCTCGGAGAGGAACCCGTAGCCCGGGTGCACCGCCTGCGCGCCGACCTGCCGGGCGGCCTCCACGATCGCGGCGGCGTCGAGGTAGCTGCGCCGGGGCGCCGGCGGTCCGATCCGGACGGTCTCGTCGGCCAGCCGCACCGCGGCCGAGTCGGCGTCCGCGGTGGAGTAGACGACCGCGGTACGCATGCCCAACTCGCGACAGGCCCGCAGCACCCGCAGGGCGATCTCGCCCCGGTTGGCGATCAGCACCTTCTCGAACACGGCGGCCCGCCCCCTCTCACGCCGGGTCCAGCGCGACCAGCGGCTGGTCGTACTCGACCGGCTGGCCGTCGGCGACGAGGAGCTCGGCGACCCGGCCGCCCCGGTCGGCGGTCACCTCGTTCATCAGCTTCATCGCCTCGACGACGCCGACGACCTGTCCCGCACGGACCAGGTCGCCGACGGAGACGAAGGGCGCGGCGGCGGGCTCCGGCGCCCGGTAGAAGGTGCCGACGAGGGGCGCCCGCACGGTGTGCCGCCCGGGCGGTTCCGCGACGGCCGGCGGGGTTTCCGGGCGTGCCGCGACGGGGGCGGCCGCGGCGGGGCCCTGCCACTCCACCTCGAGCACCGTGTCCCCGCTGCGCAGCCGCACCCGGCGCAGCGGGCCGGCGAGCTCCGCGACCAGGTGCCGGGCGTGTCGGCGCAGCTCCGCCAGTACGGCGTCCACCGCGTGCCCCGGCCCGGCGCCGTGCCCGGCGTCCGTCCCGGGTCGCGGCCCCGGTCCCGCCTGCGCTCGGTGTGCCGGCGTCGGGTCGCCCGGCGCCGGTGCCGTGCCGGGCGCGGCCCGCCCGCCCGGCGGGTGGGGGGCCGGCGACGCGGCGTCGACCGGGGCCCCGCCGGCGCTCACCGGACACCCGCCCGGGTGTCGGGGCGGGCGGCGCCGAAGCGCCGGAAACGCTGCCGGCGGCGGCGCACCAGCGTGGCGGTCGGCACGTCGAGCAGCGGCAGCAGGTGCACCAGCAGCGCCGCGCGCAGCGCCACCGCGGCGCCCTGCGGATCGTGGTGCGCGGCCGGGGCCGGCTCGGGAACCAGGGCGTCGACGATCCCGAGGCGACACAGGTCAGGGCCGGTCAGCTTCAGAGCGCGGGCCGCCTGCGGGGCGGCCGACCGGTCGGGCCAGAGGATGGCGGCGCAGCCCTCCGGGCTGATCACCGAGTAGACGGCGTGCTGGAACATGAGCACCCGGTCGGCCACCGCGAGAGCCAGCGCGCCACCGCTGCCGCCCTCCCCGGTGATCACCGCGACGACGGGGGTGGGCAGCACGGTCAGGGCGAGGATGTTCTCCGCGATGGCCGCCGCCTGGCCGTGTTCCTCGGCGCGCACGCCGGGATCCGCCCCGGGGGTGTCGACCAGGGTGACCACCGGCAGGCCGAGACGGGCGGCGAGGCGCACCAGCCGCAGCGCCTTGCGGTGCCCGGCCGGGCTGGCCATGCCGAAGTTGCGCCCGACCAGCTCGGCGGTGCTGTGCCCCTTCTGGTGCCCGACCACCATGACGGGCCGGCCGTCGAGCCGGGCCAGCCCGCCGACCACGGCCGGGCAGTCCGCGCCGAGCCGGTCGCCGTGCAGCTCGACGAAGCCGTCGAACGCCGTCTCCAGGTAGTCCAACGTGGTCGGCCGGCCGGGGTGCCGGGCCAGCCGTACCGTCTCCCAGGCGTCGCCGTCCGCCGGCCCGGCCGGGGCCGTCGGGGCGGCACCGACCGGCGCCGGCTTCCCCTGCCTCGGTACGCCGGGCGGTGACGCGGCCGGCCGGCCGGCCCCGGCGGCGGCCAGCAGCGACACCAGCCGGCCCCGCAGGGCGTGCCGGGGCACCACCATGTCCACCTGGCCGTGCCGGAGCAGGAAGTCGGCGGTCTGGAAGCCCTCGGGCAGCGCCCCGCCGGTGACCTGCCGGATCACCCGGGGACCGGCGAAGCCCATCCGGGTGCCGCTCTCGGCGAGCAGCACGTCGGTGTTGGTGGCGAACGAGGCGGCCACTCCCCCGTACGTCGGGTCGGTGAGCACGCTGACGGTGAGCAGCCCGGCCTCCCGCAGCCCCGCGACCGCCTGGCTGACCGTGGCCATCTGCATCAGCGCCAGCGCGCCCTCCTGCATGCGCGCGCCACCGGAGGCGGTGACCAGGACCAGCGGGACGCGGTCGGCCAGGGCCCGCTCGGCGGCGCGGGTGACCAGCTCCCCGACGGCGCAGCCGAGGCTGCCACCGAGGAACCGGAAGTCCATGACGGCGAGCGCGCAGCGGTGCCCGCCGATGGTGGCGGTGCCGCAGACGACCGCCTCGGCCAGCCCGGTGCCGGCCCGCGCGGCGATGAGCCGGTGCGGGTACGGCACCAGGTCGACGAAGTCGATGGGGTCGACCTCCGCCGGCTGGTCCGGCAGGGCGACGAACGAGTCGGGGTCGACGAGTTGGCGCAGCCGCTCGGGCGCGGCGAGGCGGGCGTGCGCCCCGCACTCGGGGCAGACGTCGAGGTTGCGGCGCAGCCGTTTGCGGTACAGCAGGGTGGCGCAGCCGTCGCACCGGGACCAGAGCTGTCCCTCCCGGGGCGCGGTGGCGGTCACGACGGCCGCCCGGCGGGCGCGGCGTCGAATCGGTAGAAGCAGCGGGCCATCGCGTCGCGCGGCTCCCGCCAGGTCGGCAGGTACGGCGACACGTACGGCCGCAGGCGGGCGCTCACCCGGGCGAACTCCGGGTGCCCCCGGGCCGCCTCGACCGCCGGGCCGCCCGGCGCCTCCGTCTCCAGCAGGTGCACGTAGAGGTCGCCCAGCCGGTACAGCGACCGGTGCCGGACGCCCACCAGGCCCGGCAGCTCGGTCGCGTCGGACTCGGCGAAGATCTCGGCGACGCGCGCCTCGGTGCCGGGCACCAGCTTCGCGACGATCAGCGAACGGTCCATGCACGGGCCTCCCTCCACGGCATCCGGCGTCGGTCACGACGGCGCCGGCCGAGCCGGACGACTGGCGACACGATGCGGCCACGGGCGTCACGGCGGCGTCACGAACCGTCGGCAGACGACACGCTTTCGTGACGCTGCGTTGACGGATGCTGTGTATCCGCTGTGCATCGACGATCAACGTGACGGACTATCCGCAGTTCGGAAGGGTTCTCGTGGACACGGGCGGGCAAGCGTTCACCTTGACAAGACATTGACCCAGAGTGACCAGAATTGATAACCTTCGTCACGGTCAGCCCGGCGGCCGCGGCGGCGACGCCGCGCCACGGCGGAGAGCTCCGACAGTGGGGTCATGGGGCCAGCCGCGCCGGGGACAGCAGACGAGTCGGGACGAGCGTTCCGCAGGGGGTGCCGCCGTGGCCGCTGATCCGTCGACCCCGACCACCGGGAGCCGGCCCGACACCCGGATCTCGCTGCACCTGCTCGGCGGCTTCCGGCTGCTGCACGGCGACGCGCCCGTCGTGGTGCCCCGGGGCCTGCAACGGGTGATCGCGCTGATCGGGCTGCGTCCCGGCGCCACCCGCAGCCACCTGGCCGGGCTGCTCTGGCCGGACGCCCAGGAGGAGCGCGCCCTGTCGTCCCTGCGGACGGCGCTGTGGCGGCTGCGTCAGGACCCGTACTGCCCGATCGCCACCTCCGGCGACACCGTCTTCCTCGGCCCGGTGGTCCGCGTCGACGTCGACGCGCTGGTCGGCACGGCCGCGAGGGTACGCGACGGCGCCGAGCGCCGCGCCGGCGCCGCGCTCGCCGCCGGCCGGCACGACCTGCTGCCCGGCTGGTACGACGACTGGGTGCTGGCCGACCGGGAGCGGCTGCGCCAGCTGCGCCTGCACATGCTGGAGGAACTGGCCGGCCAGCACCTCGCGGCGGGGCGCCACGGGGCGGCCCTGGAGGCCGCGTTGGAGGCCATGGCCGCCGAGCCGCTGCGCGAGACCCCGCACCGTCTGGTGGTCCGCATCCACCTCGCCGAGGGCAACGCCTTCGAGGCCGTGCACGCCTTCTACGTCTACCGCGACCTGCTGCTGCGGGAGCTGCGGCTGGAGCCCTCGACCGCGATGACCGCGCTGCTCGACGACACCCTCGCCCCGATCCGGGAGGCCAGCCGCGACGGGCCCGCCACGCCGCGCCACACGCCGTCCCCTCGGGTCGCGCCCCGCACCCGCTGAGGGGCGTCACCGGCGCGGCGGGCCGCGTGACGGGCAGGTGACAGTCGCCGTCGCAGAGTGGGGCACACACCAGTCCGTGGTCTCCGACGTGCTCGCGGAGCGCCACCGGCGAGAGGGGTCCCATGAGCCGTCTACTGATCGTCAGCAGGATCATCCCCGGCGCGGAGGGACGGGTCGCGCAGATCTTCGCCGAGTCCGACGCGACCGACCTGCCCACCCTCACCGGGGTCCGGCACCGCTCCCTGTACTGCCTGCACGACCTCTGCGTACACCTGATGGAGACCGCGGACGTGGAGCCGGACGCCCTGGCGGACGCCCGCAACCACCCGCTCTACCGTCAGGTCAACGAGCGCCTCTCCGCCCACACCACGCCGTACCTGCCGACCTGGCGCTCGCCGCGCGACGCGGTCGCCGGATGCTTCTACCGGTGGGACGCCGCCGACGCGGCGTCGTCGCACGCGGCCGGCTGACCGGGCGGAGTCGCCATGTCGCCCAGAGCGCCCCACGTGGTGATAATCGGGGCCGGCACCGGCGGGCTGTGCCTGGCCCACGGCCTGCGCCGGGCCGGGATCGGCGTCACCGTCCACGAGCGGTACCGCACCCGCGGCGAGGGGCTGCTCGGCTACCGGGTCGGCATCGGGCCGACCGGCAGCCGGGCCCTGCGGGAGTGCCTGCCGCCGGCCCTCTTCGACGTCTACCTCGCCACCTGCGCCCGCTCCCCCCGCTACTTCAACGTCATCACCCAGGGGATGCGCCGCACCGCCTCCTTCACGCTGCGACCGGACACCGACCCGGTCGACACCGAACGGTCGGTGGCCCGGATGACCCTGCGCCAGGTCCTCCTCACCGGCCTGGAGGACGTGGTCCACTTCGACCGGACCTTCACCCACTACGAGCAGCGCGACGACGGCACCGTGACCGCGCACTTCGCCGACGGCAGCACCGCCACGGGCGACCTGCTCGTCGCCGCGGACGGCACCGGATCGGCGGTACGCCGCCAGTACCTGCCGCACGCCGTCACCCGCGACGCCGGCACCGTCAACATCGCCACCCGGATCCCCCTCACCCCGCACACCCGGGCACTGCTGCCCGAGCGGATCGAGCAGGGCATCTCGCTGATCTTCGGCACCGGCGGGATGATGGGCGTGCTGCACGTGATGGACTTCAAGTGGGACCGCGACGGGGCGCTCAAACCCGGCGTCGACCCCGCCGACGCCGCACTGCTGCGCGGCTGGCCGGGTCTGCGCCACGACAACACCCGCGACAACATCAACCTGGTCGTCTGGAGCACGGCCCGCCGGTTCCCGCCCGACGTCATGCGGCGCCGCGGCGAGGACCTCGTCCTGCTCGCCCTGCGCCTCACCCGCAACTGGCACCCGAACCTGCGCGAACTGCTCGCCCGCAGCGACCCCGGCAGCGCCCTGCCGATCCGGGTGACGACCAGCGAACCGGTGCCGCCGTGGAAGAGCAGCACGGTCACGCTGCTCGGCGACGCCATCCACACCATGACGCCGGGACGTGGGGTGGGCGCCAACACCGCGCTGCGCGACGCGGCCCTGCTCTGCCGGCAGCTCCGGCTCGCCGCCGCCGGCGACAAGACGCTGCTCCAGGCGGTGGCCGACTACGAGGCCGCGATGGTGCCGTACGGCTTCGCCCGGGTCGCCGACTCGCTGAACCGCAGCGGCACCGACGGGGACGACCCGATGTACAAGCCGGTCGTCGGCCGGCTCGCACTGCTCGGGGCGCGGGGCTACTTCGGCGTCACCAGCCGGGTGCCCCGGCTCGCCCGCAGGTTCGTCGACGACTTCTACCGCTATCGGGGCGAGGAGGACTGACCGTCCGACGGGGACCCGGCCCGGGCGTCGGGTCCCCACGTACCGGCCCCGGGACACGGGGGCCGGACGCGAGGACGGCGACCCTGCGTCGCCCGCCCGCCACCGCCGGTGCAACCCGTCCCCGCCGCCGCGGCGGGCGGCCGGACCTGCCTGTCGCCCACCCGGAGCGTGTGCGAAGCTGCGGCGAGTTTTTCTCGCGGGTTTCCGACGTGGACGATAGGGAGTTTGCCGTGGCGTGGTCTTTCGGGCACTGGCTGATACTGATCGTGGCCCTGGTGGTGGGCCTGGCGGGCGGCTGGTTCTGGCGCGGCCGACAGGACGCGGCCGTCGCCGCGCACGGCGCACCGGTGACGGAGGGTGACCCGGTCGCCCCCATGACCGCCGTCGTGGTCGACCCCCCTCCCGTCGCCACCGCCGACGAGACGCGCCCCGAGGTCGTCGTCGACCCCGTGCCCGACGCGGTCGCCGACCGCGACCCCGCCCCCCGGGCCGACACCCCCGCCGATACCGACGCGGCCACCACCGGAGTCACGTTCGTCGCGGCCGACCAGAGGCGGGGCGACGAGGTCGACCCTGCCGACATGGCGCTGACCGGTGACCCGGTGCCGGCGCCCGACACCGGTCCCGAGCCCGCCTCCGCCCCGCTCGGTGCCGCCGACCGGTCAGACGCGGAGCTCGTGCTGCCCGTGGCCGCCGAGGTGACCGGCCCGGTCGACCGCCGACCGGAGCCGGCCACGCCGGCCGAGCCGGCGAGTCTTTCGACCGAGCCGGAGGCCGCGCCCGTCCCCACGACCACCGTCCCCGCCGCCGTCCCCGTCCCCGCGACCGCGCCGGAGCCCGCACCGGTCCCGGCCGCTTCCGCGCGGAGCGGGCCCGCCACGGCCGCCGCCACGCCCGGTGAGCCGGACCCCACGGAGCCTGCGCCGGCCGAGCCGGTGACCGCCGCGACCGGGCCGCGGCCCGTACCCGTCGAGCCGGAGCCCGTGTCGATCCAGGCGGAGCCCGGATCGGCCGAGCCGGAGCCCGACGTGGCGGAGCCGGTGGTCGTGTCGGCCGAGCCGGAGCCCGTCTCCGTCGAGCCGCAGCCCGTGTCGACCCAGGCGGAGCCCGGATCGGCCGAGCCGGAGCCCGACGCGGCGGAGCCGGTGGTCGTGCCGGCTCCCCGCGCCGCAGCGGAGGCCGCCGTGGCGGCCGGCACCGGTTCGGACGCCGCCGACGACTTCCGCCGGATCCAGGGGGTGGGCCCGAAGATGGCCGCCGCGCTGCAGGCCGCCGGTATCCGGACCTACCGGCAGCTGGCGGAACTGGACGAGGCCGCGCTGCGGGAGACCATCCGTGCCGCCGGGCTGCGGGCCGCGCCGAGCCTGGCCACCTGGCCGCAGCAGGCGAAGGTGCTCGCCGGTGCGCCGCTGGAGGCGGCAGCCGCCCTGCCGGCGGGCGGCACGGACGCCTGACCCGCGCCGTCGCCCGGCTGCCGCCTCCCGGTGGCGTCGGGCGACGGCGCCCGGCGGCCCGGGCGCCGTGGTGCCCGGGCCGCGCCCCACCGTCTCCCGCTGTCGCTCGGCCCGGCCCGGATCAGTCCGGTCCGGCTCGGGCAGGATCAGCCCGGCCCGGCCCCGACGGAGGCGGCCAGGGCGGGGTCGGCGCCGCTGGCGGGCCGGCGGACGTAATGCGGCGTATCGGCGGTCGGTCGGCCGCCGACTGGCTACCGTCTGTGCAGGGGCCGGGAGGCCGGCCGAGCCGATCCCGGTACCGCAGGAGCAGCCCGTGCCGTTCGCCACGCCGGAACCTGCCCCGCGCCGGACCCGCCCTCCCGTCCGCGACCCGGAGGCGCCCCGGCGGGTGACCCTGCTGGAACTCTTCTTCGACCTGGTCTACGTGGTCGCGCTCGCCCTCATCTCCCGGGGGCTGGTCGTGGACCTGAACTGGCAGCGGGCCGGGCAGGCGCTGATCCTGCTGGCCGCGCTCTGGTGGACCTGGGCGATCACCACCCTGGTCACCGACCTGTACGACCCGGAGCGCACGGAGATCAAGCTGCTGATCACGGCGGTGATGTTCGGCGCGCTGCTGATGACCACCGCCATCCCGGAGGCGTTCGGGGCACGGGGGCTGGTCTTCGCCGCCACGTACGTGGCGATCCACCTGGGTCGCGGCCTGTTCCTCATGCCGGCGGTGCGGCACCAGCGGCAGCCCCGGCGGCGCGCGGTCCGCATCTTCACCTGGTTCGCGGTCTCGGCGGTGCCCTGGATCGCCGGCGCGTTCGTCTCGGGAGACGCCCGGATCGTCCTCTGGTCGCTGGCCCTCGCCATCGACTACGTCGGCTTCCGGCTCGCCTACCCGGTGCCCGGCCTCGGCGTGGTGCCCGAGACCCAGCGCAACGTCACCGCCGAGCACCTCTCCGAGCGCTACCAGCAGTTCTTCATCATCGCCCTCGGCGACGCCATCCTGACCATCGGCACGATGTTCAGCCTCGACCACTCCGAGGCCGAGAACATCGCCTCGTTCGGCATCGCGTTCGCCACCACCCTGCTGCTCTGGCGGGTCTACGTCCACAAGTCCGGGGAGCTGCTGCCGCTGGCGATCGCCACCGCCAAGGCGCCGAGCAGGTTCCTCGCCACCGCCCCCTACACCCACCTGCTGATGGTCGCCGGGGTGGTCACCACCGCCGCCGGCTTCGACCTGTTCCTGCACCACCCGCTCGGGCACACCCCGCCGAGCTGGGTGGCGGTCATCCTCGGCGGCCCGGCGCTGTTCCTCCTCGGCCGCGCCGCCTTCGAGTACGAGGTGTTCAGCCGGGTGTCGCTGTCCCGCCCCGGCGGCCTGCTGGCCCTGCTCACCGCCGCGCCGGCGGTGCTCTTCCTGCCGCCCCTGTACGCCGCGCTCGCGGCCATGCTGGTCCTGGCCGGGGTGGCCGTGGCCGACACCCGCCGCAGCAGGGGCCACCCGCCCGAGGCTCCCGCCCCGCCGCACTGACCGGGCCGCCCGGCGGATCCGGCGCCGCGCCGACCGGATCGCCGCCGCACCGACCGGACGCGGGGCACCGACGCGTGGCGCCGTTCCGCGGTGGGCTGTGCGGTGCGGGCGACCGTCGCCTGATCGGCGACGCCGTTAGCCGTCGACGGCGATTGGGTACAACGCCCAGCACCTCACCCACCACACCCAAACGGAGGCAGCCATGCGCGGCACGTCGATATTCGGAGTCCTGCTCGTCATCTGGCTGGTCATCGGCGCGATCGCCGCCGGGCAGCGCGGCTACTACAGCGGCGACGACACCAACTGCGCCGAGGCCGGCACGATCCTGGTCACCATCGTGGCGGGGCCGCTCAACTACATCGGGGCCAACCCGAAGGTCGACTGCCAGCTGCCCGAGCCGTCCAAGTAGGACCCACGCCGCCCGGCCCGCGCCCGCCGTGGCGCGGGCCGAGTCGTGTCCGGGAACGCCGCGACGCCGCCGGGCCCGCCTGGTGCCCGCGCCCGCCGCCCGCGTGGCGCTCCCGGCCCCGTCGCCGGGCGAGCGCCCCGCACCCCTCCCCCGCGCCCCACCGGTCGGAACCGCCGTGGGGCGGTCGGTCCGTGTCGAGGGACACACCGCGTAAAGCATCCTAGGAGGATGGGTTAACCGGTGGGGCGCGTGCCCGGCCGCGACGGCACGTTTGCCGGCCCGGGCGGCGGGAACGGGCGTTGCTCCACGCCGCACGGACGGGACGGGAGCAGGGATGAAGATCGGCTACAAGCTGTCCTCGGAGGGGTACGGGCCGCAGGAGATCATCCGCCAGGCCGTCCGCGCCGAGCAGGTGGGCTTCGACTTCGTGGAGATGAGCGACCACTTCCACCCGTGGCTCGACGTGCAGGGGCACTCCTCGTACACCTGGAGCGTGCTGGGGGCGGTCGCGGCCAGGACCGATCGGCTGGGCCTGGCCACCGGCG
Organism: Micromonospora sp. CPCC 205561; assembly: GCF_036906775.1. Classification (NCBI taxonomy): domain Bacteria; kingdom Bacillati; phylum Actinomycetota; class Actinomycetes; order Micromonosporales; family Micromonosporaceae; genus Micromonospora; species Micromonospora sp. CPCC 205561. Next base: position 64,215 of record NZ_JBAKHV010000034.1, read on the forward strand.
TCACCTGCCCGACCGTCCGGTACCACCCGGCGATCATCGCGCAGGCCGCGGCGACCATGGCGCTGATCTCCGACGGCCGGTTCACCCTCGGCGTCGGTGCCGGGGAACGGCTCAACGAGCACGTGGTCGGGCAGGGCTTTCCCAGCGTGCGGGGCCGGCACGAGCGGCTCCGCGAGGCGCTGGAGATCATCCGGCTGCTCTGGCGGGGCGGCTACCAGTCGTACGAGGGGAGGCACCTGCAACTGGAGGACGCCCGGATCTTCGACCTGCCGGAGACCCCGCCGGTGATCGCGGTGGCGGCCAGCGGCCGGTCCTCGGCGACGATGGCCGCGGAACTCGGCGACGGGCTCTTCGTCACCGAACCGGAGGCGTCGATCGCCGAGCACTACCGGCAGGCCGGCGGCACCGGACCCCGCTACGCCGAGGTCCCGATGGCCTGGGCCGGCGACGAGGAGCAGGCCGTGCGGGCGGTGCTGGAGACCAGCCGGTGGATGGTGACCGGGTGGAAGGTGATGAGCGAGCTGCCCAACCCGGTCAACTTCGACGCCGCGAGCGCCCACGTCGAGGAGCGGCACGTGCGGGAGCTGTTCTCGGTCGGGCCGGACCCGCAGGCGCACGTGGCGGCCGTACGCTCCTACGTGGAGGCCGGCTACGACCACATCGTGTTGCAGAACGCCGGCCCCGACCCGGACGGCTTCCTCGACTTCTTCGCCGGCGACCTCGCCGCCCGGCTGCGCGCCCTCGGCTGAGCGCCGGCGATCCGGCGATCGGCTACGCGCGGGACCGGCCCGCCCCGTAAGACGGGCGGCGGGCCGACCCCGACCGGGCCGGCCCGCCGCGCTCAGCGGAAGCAGTTCGCGACCGGCACCGCGCCGCCCTCGCAGTTGGTGGGCTCGTTGTCGATGATGTCGGTCTCGTCGTCGACCTTCACCCTGGCCTTCTCGGCGAAGAGGCCGCCGGGTCGCACCGTGGCGACGTTGTCGGCCACCCGGCTGGCGAAGAGGGAGACCTGGCCCTGCGTGGCGAAGACGCCGCCGCCCTTGGAACCCGCGCCGACCGCGTGGTTGCGGCCGACCTCGCTGCGGCGCACCAGCAGGTTCGACTTCTCGGCGTGGATGCCGCCGCCGGAGCCCCGGGCGGTGTTGCCCGCCACCACGCTGTCGTCGACCGGGATGAGGCCCTGGAAGCTGGAGATGCCGCCGCCGTTGCCCGTGGCGGTGTTGTCGCGCACCTCCAGGGCGCGCAGGAAGATCAGCGCGTCGGAGTTGGCGATGCCGCCCCCGGTCCGGGCGGTGTTGCCCACCACCTTCGAGTCGGCGACCCGGGTACGGGCCGAGAAGCTGGCCAGGCCGCCGCCCTGGTCCGCGTTGTTGTGCGCGAAGGTGCTCGAACGCACCTCGGCCGCGCCACGGTAGTTGCCGAGGCCGCCGCCGTACGCGACGGCGCTGTTGCCCCGGAACTGCGACGTACGCAGGCTGAGCACGCCGCCGTTGAGCAGGCCCCCGCCCTTGCCCGCGGCGCCGGCGGCGTGGTTGCCGACGAAGGTGCTCCCGGTGACCAGCAGGTGCCCGTCGTTGAAGACCCCGCCGCCGCCCCCCTCGGCGGAGAGGGAGGTGCTGCCGACGATCGTGGTGCGTTCGAGCACGGCCGACGCGCCGTGCACGACGTGGACGCTGCCGCCCTCCGCGGCGGAGAGACCGTTCTTCAGCACGACGTCGGAGAGGGTCAGCTCCCCGCCGTCGCGGACGGTGAAGAACCGGAACGCCTCGGCGTGCGCGTCCCGCTGGATGGTCGCCCCCTCGCCCCGGATGGTGATCGGGTGGTAGACCACCGGCAGCCCGGCGCGGTCGTGCCGGGGGTCGCGCGGGGGCGCCTCGGCGTCGCCGGGGTTCTCGGCGCTGTCGGCCGCCTCCCGGGCGTCGCGGATCCCGCCGTCGTACTCGTCGGGCTGCTGGAAGGCGTGGGTGAGCCGGTACGTGCACTTCGGTGCCAGCCGCAGCTCGGCGCCGCCCTGGGCGTTGGCCCGGACCAACGCCGAGATCAACTTGGCGGAGTCGCACGGCACCGGGACCTCGGCGCGGGTCCGCCCCTCCCGCCCGGCGTCGTGCCGTTCCCCGGGCCGCCCGCCGAGTTCGCCGCGGCGCTGCTCGCGACGCTCGTCGCGGTCGCCGGAGTCGTCACCCCGCGACACCGGCGAGGGCGTCGCGGCGACGGGCGGGTCCCGGTCGGCGGCGGAGACCCCCGCCAGCGCGCTCGCGCCCGCCACCAGGCCGCCCGCCACCAGACCGCCGGCCAGGAACCACCGGGACCGCCGGCCGGGTCGCGCTTCCCGCCGGCCTCCTTGATACGTCGACATCAGGCTTCCTGCCTTTCCCGTACGTGCCACGGCCGCGCCGAACCGGACGCGGGGCGGCCGACGTCCCGACGGCCACCGAAGGCCACGATACGGACGATAAACGGGCAAGTGCGTCGAACATGAACAAACGTATCTTTCGCGTCACGTGGGTGTGCGCAAGCCGGGCAACCGGAACGACGGCCGCTCAGCCGACGTGGATGCCGGGGCGACGGGCCGGGTCCGGCTCGGACTTGCGGATGATCTCCCGTACCACGGGCGGGGTGTCGCCTCGGCCGAGGATGAGGTAGCGCAGCAGGTGCGCCAACGGGTTCCCCTCCGACCACTCGAAGTGGGCGTGCGGGCGGACGCCGGTGGCGTCGCGCAGCGCCAGGAGGATCGCCGCGATGGCGTTCGGCACCGCCGGGCTGCTGGCCCGCAGCACCCGGAAGCCGCCCACCGTCTCGCCGCGCACCCGCAGCACCTGGCTGAACTCGGACGGGTCGACCACGTCGATCTCCAGGAAGAGGATGTCGCCCTCCCCGGGCACGGGGTTCATCCCCCGCTGCGCGCGCTCCTTGACCGTGTACTCCTTGACCGCGCCCGCACCCCGCTTGTGGGCGATCAGGTGCAGCCGGCCGTCGTGCGCCAGCGACTCGGCGATGAAGCGCCGGGCGGGCTCGTCGAACTCGATGCGCTCCGTGCGCAGCTCGGTGGTCCGGGTGACCCGCGAGACCAGCGAGACCGCCACGATCCCGAGGACGAACAGCGCGGAGATGGCGATGCCGTCCGGCTTCGCGACGACGTTCTCGGCGAGGGCGTACAGCAGGACCAGGGTGAGCACGGCGAAGCCGCCGGCCGCGACGCGCTCGCGGCGGCGGGCCGCGGAGATGGTCACCGCCACGGCGCCGGAGACCATCATGGCGAGGATCCCGGTGGCGTACGCCCCGGCCTGGGCGTTCACGTCGGCCCGGAAGACCAGGGTGAGCGCGACGCTGACCGCCGTGTAGACGATCACTACCGGCCGCACGGCCCGGGCCCACTCCGGGGCCATCCCGTACGTGGGCAGGTAGCGGGGCACGATGTTGATCAGGCCGGCCATGGCGGAGGCCCCGGCGAACCAGAGGATCAGCACGCTGCTGACATCGTAGACGGTGCCGAAGGCCTCGCCGAGCCGCTCGTGGGCGAGGTACGCCAGCGCCCGGCCGTTCGCGGCCCCGCCCGGCGCGAACTCGCGGGCGGGGACCAGCACCGTGGTGACGAAGGTGGTCGAGACCAGGTAGACCGACATGATCAGCGCGGCGGTGGTGAGCAGCCGGCGGGTGTTGCGGATCCGCGCCGCCAGCCGCGCCTCGCGGTCCACCCCCGCGCCCGCCACCAGCGGCATCATGCTGACCCCCGTCTCGAAACCGGAGAGCCCCAGTACCAGCAGCGGGAACGCCAGCACGGCGGTCGCCGCCACCTCGCCGGGGCCGCCGCCCGCCGTCAGCGCTTCGGTCCAGCCCGACAGCGTCCCCGGGTCCGCCGCGACGGCGGCCAGCGCGTCGGCCACGATCACCGCGTTCAGGGCCAGGAAGACGGCGACCAGCGGGATGGCCACCGCGACCGCCTCCCGGAAGCCGAGCAGGAAGACCCCGCCGAGGATCAGCAGGAGCGCCACGGTGACGCCCACCGCGACGCCCGTGCCGCCCACGCCCTCGGGCACGTGCGGGTTCTCCAACAGGTGCACGGTGGCGTCGGCCGCGGAGAGGGTGATCGTGATGATCCAGGAGGTGGCCACGAAGCCGAGGAGCACCAGCACGAAGACCTTGCCGCGCCAGAACGGCAGCAGCCGCTCCAGCATCGCCACCGAGCCCTGCCCGTGCGGGCTCTCCCGGGCCACCCTGCGGTACATGGGCAGCATGCCGAGGAGCGTCAGCGCGACGATGAGCAGGGTGGCCAGCGGGGAGAGCGCCCCGGCCGCCACCGCCGCGATGCCCGGCAGGTACGACAGGGTGGAGAAGTAGTCCACCCCGGTCAGGCACATGACCTGCCACCACGCGTGCGAGCGGGGCTGCCCCTCCGCCGCCTCGGGACCGACCGGCTGGACCCGGTGGGCGAACAGCCACCGGCGCAGCGGACTCAGCGGCGCGGTGGGCCGGATCGGGCTGGGCTGCGCCTCGGGCACGGTGACCGGGCGCCCCGGGCGTACGCCCCGACGGGTCGGGTCCCGCGCGGCCCGCACGTCCCGGGGCGGGCCGGCAGGCGGCGGGCGCCGGGCGCGGGTGCGCCGCGGCCTCGGCCCGTGCTCGTCAGGCATGTCCCGTCCCCACCCTCGGCGGTCCTGCCCCGACCGTAGGCGGTCGCCGGCCGCCCGCCCGCCGGAACCGGTGAAGCCGGCCCCCTCGGCCCGCGCCCCGGCGCCGACGGGGCCCGGAACGCGGCGTCGGGGCCGGTGTCGCCCACCGCCATCCGGCATGCCCGGCCCGCCGGCGGGGGTGCCGGGGTGGCCCGGGAAGGCGGGCCGCACGTCCCCCGTGCGGGCCGGCCGGCCCCCCCCGGGCCGGCCGACGCCTCCCCCGGCCGCCCGCCGCCCCCCCGGCCCGCCGACACCTCCCCCGGGCCGGCCCGCCCCCCGCCGCGCGGGA
>NZ_JBAKHV010000035.1:0-68057 GCF_036906775.1 Micromonospora sp. CPCC 205561
GGCCCGCTGACCGGCCCGGGGCGCGCTCAGCCCGCCCGGCGGGCGGCCTGCGCGCGGGCCGTCAGCTCCGCCGCCAGCACCCACGCCTCGGCCAGGTCGCGGTCCCGCGCGGCCGCGCCGGCGCCGCCGGCGGTGTCCGCGTGCACCGTCGCCAGCCCCAGCCGCCGCTGCACCGGCCCCTGCACCACCCGCACGCTCTGGATCCTCGCGTACGGCACGAGGGCCAGCCGCCGGGCGAGCAGGCCGGAGCGGACGGCGAAGACCCGGGGGTCGAGCCCGGCGCCGAGCACACCCCGGCTGAGCGGGTTGAGCCAGCGGGCCCGAGTCGGCGGCGCGCTCAGCGGCAGCGCGGCCAGCCGCACCCCGGGCAGCACCTCGGCGACGATCGCCTCGCCGGTCGGCAGGTCGCCCACGGGTAGCAGTCGGTCCGGCCGGTTGCGCTCGTCGGCCTCGCCGGCGGAGTAGCCGGCCACCTCCAGCCGCAGCCGCAGCCAGCCCTTGACCCGCCACAGCAGCGGCCAGGTGACGCCGACGGCCTGCACCCGGTCCAGCGGCACCGTCTGCGCGCGGGTCTCCAGCAGCCCGTTGCGGATCCGCAGCGTGCCCCCGTCCCGGGCGAGCCGGAAGTTCCAGTCGTCGAGCACCCGGCGCACCGGTTGCAGCAGCACGCCCGCCATGGCGGTGAGGGTGCTCGCCACCGCGACGAACGACCAGGAGTCCTCGGAGAGGAACTGTGCCACCACGAACGCCACGCCGAACGGGATCATGAACGCCTGCGGGGTCAGCAGCTGGCTGACCAGCAGGTCGTTGTTGCCGACGGTGTGCAGCGGCCGGCCGGGCGGCGGTTCCGGCGACTCCGCGGGGCCCGCGTCCACCCCGGCCGGCGACGGCGCGGTGACCTCGGCCGCCGTCCGCCCGGCGAGGGCGAGCAGCCGCCGGCGCAGCGCGGCGGCGTCGGCGACGCCGAGGTACGCCAGCGGCGCCTCGGTCTTGCCCCCGCCCACGACCTCCAGCCGCAGCTCGGCCAGACCGGTGAGCTGGGCGAGCAGTGGGCGGACCACCTCGACGGCCTGGAGCCGCTCCAACGGGATCGCCCGGGTACGCCGCCAGAGGAGGCCCTCGTACACCCGCAGCTCGCGGCCCACCACGTGGTAACCGGTGTAGTACCAGCTCACCACGGCCAGCACGGTGGCGCCCAGGGCGAGCACCGCCGCCATCACGGCGAACCAGCCGAAGCCGACCCGCGACAGCGTCGACCAGGAGAGGCCGGCGATGACCACGACCAGGGACTTGGCGCCGTGCAGGGCGGGGCTGAGCGGATGCAGCCGCTGGCGGGGCTCGACGCCCTGCGGGGCCGTCGACGCCGGCGATCCCGCCGCGCCGGCCGGGGCTGCCGTTCCCGCCGCACCGAGCGGGGCCACCGGTTCGACCGGGCCGGTGCGGGCGGTCGGCTCGACCGGGCCCGTGCCGGCGGTCGGTTCCGCCGGGCCGGTGCGGGCGGTCGGTAACGCCGAATCGGCTCCGGCGGTCGGTTCCATCGGGTCGGCTCGGAGGCCCTGCTCCGCCGGGGGCCCCGGTCGGTCCGGGGCCCGGCCGGCCGGGTCGCTCACAGTCCCTCCGCCCGGTCCTCGCCCAGGGCGGTGAGCCGGTCGCGCAGTCGGGACGCCTCCGCCGGGCGCAGCCCCGGCACCCGGGCGTCGCTCGCCGCCGCCGCCGTGTGCAACTGCACCGTGGCCAGCTTGAACGCGCGCTCCAGCGGCCCCGCGCTGACGTCCACGAACTGCATCCGGGAGTAGGGCACGATGGAGAGCCGCCGCACCAGCAGCCCGTGCCGGACCAGCAGGTCGTCCTCGCGCTCGGCGTAGCCCCAGGCGCGTACCGCGCGGACGATCGTCGCGACGCGCAGGGCGCCCAGCAGGAGCACCGCGCCGAGCGCCACGCCGAGCAGGCCGCTGCCGCTGAGCGCCCAGCCGACGCCCAGCCCGAGGGCGAGGACGCCCAGCACCATCGCCAGGCGGATCAGCTCCACCCAGATCAGGTCGGACGAGATCGACTGCCAGCGGACGGTGTCCGGCCACGGCTCCAGAGGGCCCGCCGGCGGGAGGGGTGGCGCCGGCGGCGGGCCGGCGGACCCGTCACCGCTCACCGGGGAAATCCGTTGTGCGCGCTCACCCTTCGAGCGTAGGCGATCCGGGCGCCGGTACGACCTCCCGGAGGAAGCCGCGGGCGTCGAGAAAGCTCCCCAGGGTCGAGCGGTGCTCGGCGCACGCGAGCCAGATCTTGCGCCGGTCGGCGTCGTGCAGCCGGGGATTGTTCCACCGCAGCGCCCACCGGGCGGGGGCGCGACATCCGCGGGACGAGCAGATCAACGGCTCGTCGGCGGGGAGGGGGGAGCTCATCGGCCCCAGTCTAGGGCGGGCGGCGCCGGAGGTTTGAGCGCCGGGCGGCCACGGGGGGAGCCGCCCGGCGACGGGGTGAATGGTACACGCGCCGCACCCGTCCCTGTCCAGCCGCGAGCGGCGATTTCGAGACGCGGCGCGGCGTGGCGGGTCCACGATCCGGCCCCCGGGGACGGCGCGGCGAAAATCGGCTTCTCCCCACCTCGGCACTCAGCCGGGCATGCGAGTCTTGATACGCATCACGCCGCGCGACACCCGATCATGCTGTGGAGGACCGGTGGCCCAGCCGACCACGCCCGACGCCCCGACCCCGAACGGGACGGGCCCGGAGACATCCGAGCCGGTGACCACACCGGCCGAGGACGCGACCCTGCTGGAGCGGGCGCTGTTCGAGATCAAGCGGGTGATCGTCGGGCAGGACCGGATGGTGGAGCGGATGTTCGTCGCGCTGCTCGCCCGGGGCCACTGCCTGCTGGAGGGCGTGCCGGGGGTGGCGAAGACCCTCGCGGTGGAGACGCTGGCGAAGGTGGTCGGCGGCTCCTTCGCCCGCGTGCAGTTCACCCCCGACCTGGTGCCGGCCGACATCATGGGCACCCGCATCTACCGGCAGTCGAGCGAGAAGTTCGACGTGGAGCTGGGCCCGGTCTTCGTCAACTTCCTGCTCGCCGACGAGATCAACCGGGCGCCTGCCAAGGTGCAGTCGGCGCTGCTGGAGGTGATGAGCGAGCGGCAGGTCTCCATCGGCGGCGAGAGCCACCGGGTGCCCGAGCCGTTCCTCGTGATGGCGACGCAGAACCCGATCGAGCAGGAGGGCGTCTACCCGCTGCCGGAGGCCCAGCGGGACCGCTTCCTCATGAAGATCGTCGTCGGCTACCCCACCGACGCCGAGGAGCGGGAGATCGTCTACCGGATGGGGGTCGCCCCGCCGGAACCGTCGCCGGTCTTCACCACTCCCGAGCTGATCGCCCTGCAACGCAAGGCCGACCAGGTCTTCGTGCACAACGCCCTGGTCGACTACGCGGTCCGGCTGGTGCTGGCCACCCGGGCCCCGGCGGAGCACGGGATGCCGGACGTCGCCCAGCTCATCCAGTACGGCGCCAGCCCGCGCGCCTCGCTCGGGCTGGTCCGGGCCACCCGCGCGCTGGCGTTGCTGCGCGGCCGGGACTACGCCCTGCCGCAGGACGTGCAGGACATCGCGCCGGACATCCTGCGCCACCGGCTGGTACTCAGCTACGACGCGCTCGCCGACGACGTGCCCGCCGACCACGTCGTGCACCGGGTGATGTCCACCATCCCGCTGCCCTCGGTCGCGCCCCGGCAGCAGGCCACCGCAACGCCGACCGCCGCGCCGCCCGGCGCCGGTTGGCCCGGGCACCGCCCGTGACCTCACCCGCCCGTCGGCCCGCCGACGTCCCCTCCGACCGTAACGAGGCCGTCCTGTCGCGGCTGCAACTGATGGTCACCCGCAAACTCGACGGCCTGCTCCAGGGCGACTACGCCGGCCTGCTGCCCGGGCCCGGCAGCGAGGCGGGGGAGTCCCGGGAGTACCGGCCCGGCGACGACGTACGCCGGATGGACTGGCCCGTCACCGCCCGCACGACGACGCCGCACGTCCGGCGTACGGTGGCCGACCGGGAACTGGAGACGTGGCTGGCGGTGGACCTCTCGGCCAGCCTGGACTTCGGCACCGGCCGGTGGCTCAAGCGCGACGTCGTGGTGGCGGCCGCGGCGGCGCTGGCCCACCTGACCGTCCGGGGCGGCAACCGGATCGGCGCGGTGATCGGCAGCGGCGGCGGCACGAGCGCGCCGGCCCGGCGGTGGCGCGCCGCGGCGCCGGTCGCCGGCCCGGACGTGTTCACCCGGCTGCCCGCGCGTTCCGGGCGCAAGGAGGCCCAGGGGCTGCTGCGGGCGATCGCCGGCACCGAGATCCGCCCCGGGCGCAGCGACCTCGGCACCCTGGTCGACATGCTCAACCGGCCGCCCCGGCGGCGCGGCGTGGCGGTGGTGATCTCCGACTTCCTCGCCCCCGCCGACGGGTGGGCCCGGCCGCTGCGCAAGCTGCGCGTGCGGCACGACGTGCTGGCGATCGAGGTGGTCGACCCCCGGGAACTGGAGCTGCCCGACGTCGGGGTGCTGCCGGTGGTCGACCCGGAGACCGGGGAGCTGCACGAGGTGCAGACCGCCGACCCGCGGCTGCGGCAGCGCTACGCCGAGGCGGCGGCCGCCCAGCGCGCGGAGATCTCCGCCGCGCTGCGCGGCGCGGGCGCGGCCCACCTGCGGCTGCGTACGGACCGAGACTGGCTGCTCGACATGGTGCGTTTCGTGGCCGCGCAGCGGCACGCCCGCACCAGGGGGACGACACGATGATCCGCTTCATGCAACCGTGGTGGCTGCTGGCCGTGCTGCCGGTGCTCGCCCTCGCCGCGCTCTACGTCTGGCGGCAGCTGCACCGCCGGGCGTACGCCGTGCGGTTCACCAACGTGGACCTGCTGCGCACCCTGGCGCCGAAGGGGCTGGGCTGGCGCCGGCACGTGCCGGCCACGGCGTTCCTGCTCTGCCTGCTGGTGCTGGCGACCGCGCTGGCCCGTCCGTCGATCGACACCCGGGAGCCGCTGGAGCGGGCCACCGTCATGCTCGCGATCGACGTGTCGCTCTCCATGCAGGCCGACGACGTGGCGCCGAACCGGCTGGAGGCGGCGCAGGAGGCCGCCAAGCAGTTCGTCGGGGAACTGCCGGAGAGCTACAACCTGGGGCTGGTCTCCTTCGCCAAGTCGGCGAACGTGCTGGTGCCGCCGGGCAAGGACCGGGCGGCGGTGACCAGCGCGATCGACGGGCTGGTGCTGGCCGAGGCGACGGCGACCGGGGAGGCGGTCTTCACCTGCCTGGAGGCGATCCGGTCGGTGCCGGCCGACGGCGCGGCGGGGATCCCGCCGGCCCGTATCGTGCTGCTCTCCGACGGCTACCGCACCTCGGGGCGTTCGGTGGAGGAGGCGGCCACGGCCGCGCAGGCGGCGAACGTGCCGGTCTCCACCATCGCGTTCGGCACCGACTCCGGCCAGGTGGACATCGGCGGCCAGCTGCAACGGGTGCCGGTGGACCGGCTGGCGCTGGCCGACCTGGCCGAGGCCACCGAGGGTTACTTCTACGAGGCGGCCTCGGTGACCGAGCTGAAGCAGGTCTACCAGGACATGGGCAGCTCGATCGGGTTCCGCACGGAGCCCCGCGAGGTCACCCACTGGTACGCGGGGGTCGCCCTGCTGCTGGCGCTCTGCGCGGGCGCGCTCAACCTGCTGTGGTCCTCGCGGATGCTCTGAGCCGCGGGGGGGGGGCGGGGCGGGCGGCGGCGGGCAGTGGGCGCCGCCGCCGGGGGGGACGAAGACGACGGCCACCCCGACGGCCGCGAGGGGGGAGGCCAGCCGGGCCACGGGGCGGCTCATGGGCGGCTCCGGGTGGCGGCTGGACGGTCCGCGTGCGGGGGGCGGACCGCAGGGGGTGGATCAGGACGCGCACACGAAGTCGTGACCGGGCGGCTCCCGGCGGGCCGCCCGGGCGGCGGGCGGCGCGGCCCGGTCACCCGGCGCGGGGGCCGGTCGACGGGGCGGAGGCGGGGAGCGGAGCTGGGTCAGCTCACCTGCTGAGTCGTGGCTCAGCGGGGCTGACGTTCGGCCCGGCCACGACTGGGAGGATCGCTATCTCGCACAGCGATCACCTCCTGCGGTCGGCGGGGCCCGGAGCGCGGGCCAGGGGGCCCGCGAACGCGGATCATCGTACACCCGCCGGTCGCCGCGGCCGCACTCGGCCGAGCGGTCGGACGGGCCTCCTCCGACGGGCGGGGCCGCCGCCGGCGGGCGGCGACACCCACCGGCCCGGTCCTGCCCGGCGTTAGCGCTTACCTGCCGGTAACGCCTAGGCTCCGACCGACCGGAGATCACTGATCAGAGGGGGAACCTGTGGCCCGTACCGTCCTGGTGACCGGCGGCAACCGGGGGATCGGCCTGGCCATCGCGCGGGCCTTCGCCGCGCAGGGCGACCGGGTGGCGGTGACCCACCGCGGCGGCGAGGCGCCCGAAGGGCTCTTCGGGGTCCGCTGCGACGTGACCGACACCGCGTCGGTCGACGCCGCGTTCACCGCGATCGAGGCCGAGCTGGGGCCGGTGGAGGTGCTGGTCGCCAACGCCGGGATCACCGACGACACGCTGCTGCTGCGGATGTCCGAGGAGCAGTTCACCCGGGTGCTCGACACCAACCTGACCGGCGCGTTCCGGTGTGCCAAGCGCGCCTCGGGCAAGATGCTCCGGGCGAAGTGGGGCCGGATGATCTTCATCTCCTCGGTGGTCGGCCTCTACGGGGGACCCGGCCAGGTCAACTACGCGGCGAGCAAGGCCGGCCTGGTGGGCGTGGCCCGCTCGATCACCCGCGAGCTGGGCAGCCGGAACATCACGGCCAACGTGGTGGCGCCGGGCTACGTGGAGACCGACATGACCGCCGGCCTGCCCGAGGACCGCAAGACCGAGTACCGCAAGGTCATCCCCGCCGGCCGGTTCGCCCAGCCGGACGAGGTCGCGGCCGCGGTCACCTGGCTGGCCGGGGAGACCGCCGGCTACGTCTCCGGCGCCGTCATCCCGGTCGACGGCGGCCTCGGCATGGGTCACTGACAAACGGTCACCGATATTACGGAGGAATCCCGCATGTCCGGACTGCTCGCTGGTAAGCGGTTGCTGGTCACCGGCGTCATCACCGACGCCTCGATCGCCTTCTCCGTGGCGAAGCTCGCCCAGGAGAACGGGGCGCAGGTCCTGCTCACCGGCTACGGCCGGCTCTCCCTGGTGGAGCGGATCGCCAGGCGGCTGCCCGAGCCCGCCCCGGTGATCGAGCTGGACGTGACCAGCGCCGAGCACCTCGCCGGGCTCGAAGGGCGCGTGCGCGAGCACGTGGACGGCCTGGACGGCGTCGTGCACTCGATCGGCTTCGCCCCGCAGAGCTGCCTCGGCGGCGGTTTCCTCGACGCCCCCTGGGAGGACGTGGCGACCGCGCTGCACGTCTCCACGTACTCCTACAAGTCGCTGGCCATGGCCGCGCTGCCGCTGATGTCCGCCGGCGGCGCGGTCGTCGGCCTGACCTTCGACGCCACCAAGGCGTGGCCCGTCTACGACTGGATGGGCGTGGCCAAGGCCGGGCTGGAGTCCGCCTCCCGGTACCTGGCGCTGCACCTGGGCGAGCGGGGCATCCGCAGCAACCTGGTCGCCGCCGGGCCGCTGCGCACCATGGCCGCCAAGTCGATCCCCGGCTTCGAGCAGTTCGAGCAGGCCTGGTCCGAGCGCGCGCCGCTGGGCTGGGACCTGACCGACCAGGAGCCGGCCGCACGGGCCTGCCTGGCGCTGCTCTCCGACTGGTTCCCGGCCACCACGGGCGAGATCGTGCACGTCGACGGCGGCTACCACGCCCTCGGCGCCTGATCCGCGGCGAGGGTCCCTGGCCGACACCTCCCGAGCGCCGGGGACCGTCGCGGCACCCGCCACCGCCGCGTCCGCGCCGGCCCTCGGCGGACCCGCGTAACAGCGACCGCGCGGATGAGCGGATCCTCTCCGGACGCCGCGTCACCGGCGGGTGGCCGCACCGCCCGGCCGCGGTCGTCCGTGCAGGCGGCGCGGCCCGCTACGAACGGATGTCCCGCGCCGCCTCGCCTGCCGGGTCGGCCCGGCCGGTCTGTACGGCGATCGCGCTCCGCTCGGCGGCGACCGGCACGAGCAGCGCCGCGACGAGGGGGAACGCGGCCACCACGGCGAAACTCGGTGCGAAGCCCGCCGTGCCGACCGCCAGGGCCAGAACCGGCGGAGTGGCGGCCGTCAGCACGTTCTGGCCGGTGGCCTGGACGCCGAGGGCGCGGCCGGCCCACGCGGATCCCGCGTACTCGGCCACGGCGGTGAAGGACAGGCCGTTGCTGCTCACCGCCACCACCCCCACGAACAGCAGGACGGGTACGGCCAGGCCCGACCCGGCCGCCGCGGCGGCGGCCAGCGCCAGCATCGCCGCACCGGTCGTGACCGCGATGATCCGCATGGGCCTCAGCCGGCTGTCGGTGCGATCAGACCAGTAGCCCGCCCCGAGGCGGCCGAGGGCGCCGCACAGCTGCGCGCCGGCCAGCAGGTGCCCGGCGGCGAGGGGAGCCCAGCCGCGGGCGTCGGTGAGAAACACCAGCGCGAAGGTGGTGATCGTGAACTGGGGGACCACGAGAAGCGCGCTGGCGGCGTGGATGCGCCACAGGCTGGAGGTGCGGTAGGGCGACGCCGAGGTCGACCGCTGGCCGCGTGCCTGTTGGCCGGTGGCGGACGCCCGCGGCTCCGGATCGCGTACGAACACGACTGCCGCGGTCGCCGCCACCAGGAACAACGCGGCGAGGAACGACAGTGGCCCGCCGATGCCACCGGCGGCGAGCGCGGGCAGCGTGGCCGCGGCGAGCGCGAGGCCCATCGGCTGCGCGCTCTGCCTGATCCCCATCGCCAGGGCGCGCTCGTGTCGGGCGAACCAGCCGAGGATCAACCGCCCGCTCGCCAGCACCGAGCCGCCCGCCGCACCGGCCAGCGCCAGGCAGACGGCCAGGCTCGCCGTGCCGTGCGCCCACTGGGCGGCGACGAGGATGAGACCGGCCGTCCCGAGGCCCGCGGACAGCACGACGCGCTCGCCCCACTGGTCGGCCGCGGCGCCCCAGGCGATGAGCGTGAGCATCACGCCGGCGGTGGGGCAGGCGACCAGGAGGCCGGTCTGTGCCAGGGAGAGGCCCTGATCCAGGAACGCCGGGATCAGGTAGGCGAGCCCGTACTGGAACGTGCTGCCGGCGATCATCGCCAGCATGCCGACGACCAGGATCAGCCAGCGCGTGCGCTCACTTCGCAACTGTGTCCCGTCCGATCTCGATGCCTGTCACCGACACCACCCGACCCCGAACCCGGGCGACGCCGAGCGTCAGGAGCAGCGGGCGTCCGAACCCACCGGTGCGCGGGACGCGACGGCGGATCCGGTGCCCGCGGCCGCGTTCGCGGAGGATGCGAGGAGCACCGGCGTGAACCGGGTGGTGAAGGGGTCTGGGTAGGTTGGCACGAGCGGCAGTCTGCTGCCGGCCGACGTGTCGGCGACAGCTTTTCGTCTCCACACGAAACGTCACACCGCGGGGGTACGGGTGGGAGTTTGGCTGGTCGGCGCCGACGTGCTGGCGTCGAGCCGGTTCACGGTCTCCCCGCTGATCGAGACCGTCGCGGCGATGAAGGCGTTCGCGGGCAGGGGCACGCATCCGGCGCAGCGTCCCTGGCTCGACCGCTACGCGCCCGTCTACCGGCGACGACTCCGCGAGGACCGGTTCGCCGCCGCGCTGACCGCCGCCACGCTGCGCCCGCGCTGGGTGGCCGACTTCCTCGTCACACCGCCGGACGACGGGGACGGCACCTTCGAGGGCGACCTGACCCGGCTGCGCGCCACCACGCCCGGCGACGCCCGAGCCCAGCTGCGGGTGGAGGGCGTACCGATTCCGGACGTGTTGCGCGGCCCGGACCTGATCGACCGCACGGCGGACCTGCTCACCTGGGTGTGGGAGCTGGCGGTGCGCCGGGACTGGCCGCACCGGCGACGGCTGCTGGAGGCGGACATCGTCGCCCGCTCCCACCAGCTCGCCACGGGCGGCTGGGCGGCCGCGCTCCCCGGCATGCGGCCGGACATGCGCTGGGCGGGTGAGGGAAGACTACAGGTCAACGCGTACGCGCACGCGCCCGTCGACCTGACCGGCGCGCGGCTCTCCTTCGTACCGACGCTGTCCCGCGACGGCTGGATCTGCCTGGACGCGCCGCACCGCTACGTGGTGGTCTACCCCTGCGCGGGCTTCCTCGCCGATCCGGCCGTCACGGTCGCACCGTCGGCGCTGAGCCGGCTGGTGGGGCCGGTGCGCGCGCTCGTGCTGACGCACCTCGACACCTCGAAGACCCCGAGCCAGCTCTGCGCCGTCACCGGGTACGGCCTCGGAACCGTCGGCGGTCACCTGCGGGTCCTGCTGGACGCGGGCCTGGTCCAGCGCCGCCGTACCGGCCGCACGGTCCTCTACTACCGCACCGCCCGAGGCGATGACCTCGCCACCAGGACCGACCAACTGTGAGACCCCGTGCCGGAGCACCGCGAGGCCGGCGAGCCGGCGGCGTCGACCGCCGGGATCCGCCCCTCCGGGCGGCGCGGGGCCCTTCCCGGCACCGGGACCGGGGGCCTCGCCCGGCGGGCGGGCCCACCGGGGGAGAATGGGGCCATGGCGTACGACGCGGTGGTGCTGGTGTCCTTCGGTGGCCCGGAGCGGCCCGAGGACGTGATGCCGTTCCTGCAGAACGTGACCCGGGGCCGGGGGGTGCCGCCGGAGCGGCTGGCGGAGGTGGCCGAGCACTACCAGCACTTCGGTGGCGTCTCGCCCATCAACCAGCAGTGCCGAGAGCTGCTCGCGGCCGTCCGGGAGGACTTCGCCGCCAACGGCGTGGAGCTGCCGGTCTACTGGGGCAACCGCAACTGGGACCCGATGCTCGCCGACACGGTGGCGCGGATGCGTGACGACGGCGTCACGCACGCCCTGGCGTTCGTGACCAGCGCCTTCGGCGGCTATTCCTCCTGCCGGCAGTACCAGGAGGACATCGCGGCCGCCCGCGCGGCCGTCGGCCCGGACGCCCCGCTGATCGACAAGCTCCGCCAGTTCTGGGATCATCCCGGCTTCGTCGAGCCGCACGCGGACGCGGTGCGGGCGGCGCTCGGCCGGCTCGACCCCGCGAGGCGGGACGGCGCCCGGCTGGTCTTCACCGCGCACTCCGTACCCAACTCGATGGCCGCGAGCGCCGGCCCGCACGGTGGCCGCTACGAGGCGCAGCTCGCGGAGGTCGCCCGGCTGGTGCACGCGGCGGCCGCCCCGGAGCTGCCCTGGGATCTTGTCTGGCAGAGCCGCTCCGGCCCGCCGCAGGTGCCGTGGCTGGAGCCGGACGTCAACGACCACCTCCGTACGCTGGCCGAGGCCGGCACCACCGCCGTGGTGGTCAGCCCGATCGGGTTCGTCTCCGACCACCTGGAGGTGGTGTGGGACCTGGACACCGAGGCGTCGGAGACGGCCCGGCAGCTCGGGCTGGACTTCGTCCGGGCCGGCACGCCCGGCACCGACCCCCGGTTCGTGGCGATGGTCCGCGAGCTGGTGCTGGAGCGCACCGGGCCCGACGGCGTCGCCCCGCGTCGCCGCCTCGGCGAGCTGCCGATGTGGGACACCTGCCCCACGGTGTGCTGCGTGCCGCCCCGCCGCCCCGCCGCCGCCCCGGCCACCGGGAACCCGGCCTCCTGACCGCCGTGCCGGCCCCGCCGGCGACCCGACACCCCCGGAACGAGTGACGATGCAGGACCGCAAGCCGGTGCAGAGCTGGCTGACCGACATGGACGGCGTGCTGGTGCACGAGGGAGAGCCCGTGCCCGGCGCGCCGGAGTTCGTCTCCCGGCTGCGCGCCTCCGGCAAGCCGTTCCTGGTGCTCACCAACAACTCGATCTACACGCCCCGGGACCTGCGGGCCCGGTTGGGCCGGATGGGCCTCGACGTGCCGGAGCAGGCGATCTGGTCCTCCGCGCTGGCCACCGCCCAGTTCCTCGCCGACCAGCGCCCGGGCGGCACCGCGTACGTGATCGGGGAGGCCGGGCTGACCACGGCGCTGCACGCGGCCGGCTACGTGCTGACCGACTTCGCCCCCGACTACGTGGTGCTGGGCGAGACCCGCACCTACAGCTTCGAGGCGATCACCAAGGCGGTCAGGCTGATCAACGACGGGGCCCGGTTCATCTGCACGAACCCCGACGTGACCGGCCCCTCGATGGAGGGCGCCCTGCCGGCCGCGGGCTCGGTCGCCGCGATGATCTCCAAGGCGACGGGGGTGGAGCCGTACTTCGTCGGCAAGCCCAACCCGATGATGATGCGTTCGGCGCTGAACACCATCAACGCCCACTCCGAGACGACCGCGATGATCGGCGACCGGATGGACACCGACATCCTCTGCGGGCTGGAGGCCGGGCTGGAGACGATCCTGGTGCTGACCGGGATCAGCAGCCGCGCCGAGGCGGAGCGCTACCCGTACCGCCCGTCGCGGATCGTCGACTCGGTCGCCGACCTGGTCGACGAGATCTGAACCGCGCTCAGGGACGCAGCGGGGCGTTGCAGGCGGCCACGAGGGCCTGCCGGCAGGCGGTGGTCAGCGGGCGCAGCGCGGCGTCGCGCTGCTGGGCCTCGTAGTTGTTGACGGCGCCCCCCGGCGCGGCGTGCCCGGCCAGCGCCAGCACCCGGTCGAGCACGGCGGCCCGGGCGAAGAGCCGCCGGGCCCGCGGGTCGAACCCGGGCGGCAGGTCGGTGGCGCCGTCCGGCCGGCGCAGCGCCTCCAGCGCCCCGGCCAGCTCGGGCCGCCACTGGGCGACGTCGAGACGGGTCAGCGCGGCGGTGGTGTCGTGCAGGGCCGCCGCCAGCTCGGCCTCGGCCTCGGCCGCGCCGGGCAGCGCGAGCGAGGCGGCCGGGGCGTCGGCCGGCAGCGGGTAGACCCGCCAGAGCACCGTCTCGAAGGTGTCGCCGGAGCCGGACGTGTGGGTGCGCACGTGCGGGATCAGGCCGAGGGACCCGGCGACGACCGCCTCGCCGGCGAGCAGCGCCGCGCCGGCGAAGTCGCCCGGCCCGGGCAGCCCGCGCGGGTCGCCGGGCGCGGGCAGCACCAGCCGGATCTCGTCGGGCGAGAGCTTCGCGAGGGTGGGCAGCGCCTGCGGCAGCGGGACGTCGGTCCAGGTGCCGGGCGCGTCGGCGACCAGGTGCTCCTCGTCGCCGGCGACGGCGTCGGCGACCTCGTCGAAGGGCACCAGCCCGGCGCGCCACGCGCGCACCCAGGCAACGAACCGGCTGGACCGGCGCGGTGTGAGTGTGGCCGCGCCCGCTGCGGGGGTGGACATGCCGAAAGGGTACGTGGTCATCGCCGCCCCTGTCTCGACTGCCGCCCCGCCCGTCCGCCGCCCCGCCGATCATGCTGGGGCGGTGCTCGGATCGTCGGTGCCCGCCCCTTTGCGGGCCGCCACGACCGCGTGGTCGCGCGGCGGGCCTGGGGCGCGGTGAAGGGAACGGGGCGCGGCGGCGTGTCGGATGCGGGGGTGCGGGCCGGCGGTTAGCTTGATCGGCATGGGGCGGCGGTATGGCGACGATGTGCTGGCGGGGGAGTGGCGGCGGCGGAAGGTCACCCCCGAGGTGGACGCCGAGCCGGATCTCGTGGTCGAGGACGCCGACTCCGGCTTCTGCGGGGCGGTGGTCGGCTTCGAGGCCGGGGCGGTGGTGCTGGAGGACCGGCACGGCCGGCGACGCAACTTCCCGCTGCTGCCGGCGGCGTTCCTGCTGGAGGGAGAGCCGGTGACGCTGCGCCGGCCGACCCGCGTCCCGGCGCCGGCGGCGCGCAGACGCACCGCCTCCGGCTCGATCGCCGTCGACGGCGTACGTGCCCGGGTCGCCAAGGCCAGCCGGATCTGGGTGGAGGGCATCCACGACGCCGCCCTGGTCGAGCGGATCTGGGGCGACGACCTGCGCGTCGAGGGCGTGGTGGTGGAGCCGCTGGACGGCATCGACGCGCTCGACGCCGAGGTGCGCGACTTCGCCCCCGGCCCCGGCCGCCGCCTCGGTGTGCTCGTCGACCACCTGGTCGCCGGCTCCAAGGAGAGCCGGATCGTCGCGAAGGTGACCTCCCCGCACGTGCTGGTCACCGGGCACCCGTACGTCGACGTCTGGCAGGCCGTGAAGCCGGCGGCGCTGGGCATCCCGGCGTGGCCCGTGGTGCCGCCGGGGCGACCGTGGAAGGAGGGCGTCTGCGCCGCGCTCGGCGTCGCCGAGCCGGCGGACATGTGGCGGCACATCCTCTCCCGGGTCGACAGCTTCGCCGACGTGGAGACCCCGCTGATCAACGCCATGGAGCGCCTGATCGACTTCGTCACCGAGCCGGCCTGAGCGCCGCCGCGGCGGGGCCGGCGCGCAGCCGGGGGCCGGGCCGCCCGGCCCGGCCCCCGGGCGCTCAGGGCTCCTGGTCGGGGGTGCGGGTGAAGACGAAGGTGGCGACGTCGAGCGCCGCCGCCCGTCCCGCCCCGTCGCGCAGCACCGACAGGATCTCGCCGTTCTCCGGGCCGGTGCGACCCCGCCAGCGGTCCGGCCCCTCCGGGACGAAGACGCTCACCCGCTCGCCGCGTACGTGAACGACCAGCTCGCCCTCGGTCGCGTCCCAGGTGACGTCGAGCGAGGCACCCATCCACCACCACCGGCCGGTGATCTCGGCGACCTCGGCGGGCGGGGCAGCGGCCGCCGGCCGCCAGGGCCGCGGGAACGCCGGCTCGGCGTCCAGCACGGTGTCGAGGATCCGTAGCGCGAGGCCGCCGATCCCACCGGTGCGGAAGCCGTACGAGTTGGCGAAGCCGATCACGCCGGTGCGGGACGGGCGGTGCACCGCCAGGGCGGCCACGTAGCCGGGCATCGAGCCGCCGTGCCCGACGTACACCCGCTCGCCCCGCCGGTAGAGCTCCAGCCCGAGGCCGTGCCCGCCGTTCCACGAGTCGAGGTCGCTGATCGCCACCGGAACGCACATCTCGGTCAGCGTCCCCGCCGCCAGCACCTCCGGCGCCGGGTCGGCCAGGAAGGCCGCCCAGCGGGCCAGGTCCTCGGCGGTGGACCAGAGCTGCCCGGCCGGGGCCATCGCCCCGGTGTCGGTACGCGGCTCCTCCCGCAGCGTGCCGTGCCAGGGGTGCACCACGTAGCCGCGGGCGAACGGCTCGGTCGCCGCGTACGTGGTACGCCGCATGCCGAGCGGCTCCAGCACGCGCTGGCGCAGCAGCTCGGCCCAACCGGTGCCGGTGAGTCGCTCCAGCACCCCGCCGAGCAGCCCGTACGCCAGGTTGGAGTAGTGGTAGGAGCGGTGTGCCGGGTAGGCGATCTTCTCGGCGCCGACCCCGGTCAGCAGGGTGGCCAGATCGGCGCCCTCGGCGCGCTCCCACCACGGGCCCTCGGGCTCGCGTTGCAGCCCGCTGGCGTGCCCGAGCAACTGCCGCAGGGTGAGCGCGCCCACGCCGGTGCCGGGCAGGTGCTTCTCCAGCGGGTCGTCCAGGGCCAGCCGGCCGGCGTCGCGTTCCTGCATGACCAGGGTGGCGGTCATGGTCTTGCTGATCGACCCGAGACGGTACTGGAGGTCGGCGTCGGGGCGTGGGTGCTCGCCGGCGGCGGCGAGGTGCGTCAGCGCGCCGTCGCGCACCACGCCGATCACCAGCGACGGCGTACGGCCGGCGGACTGCGCCTCGGCGACGAGGGCGTCGACCTGGCGGGCGGTCTCGGGCAACAGGGACACGGGCCCTCCTCGGGGGGATTCCGGCGCCGTCGGGGTGGGCCGCCGGCGTGCCGCCGAGCCTACTGATCTTCGCGAGTGGGCTCCACGTGCTCTGACGTGTCACGATCGGGGGGTGGACGCCGTGCTGTGGATCGTTTTGGGTGTCGTTCTGGCGGTCGCCGAGATCTTCACGACGACGCTGTTTCTGATCATGTTCGCGGTCGGGGCCCTGGCCGCCGCGGGAGCGGCGGCGCTCGGCGCCCCGGTCGAGGTGCAGGCGATCGTCTTCGCCGGGGTGTCGGCGCTGACGGTGCTGGGCGTACGACCCACGCTGCGCAGGCACCGCCGCTCCGCGCTTGAGAGCGGCGAGCGGCCCTTCGGCGTGGAGGCGATCGAGGGCAGCACGGCGCTGGTGCTGGAGCAGGTCGACGCCGGGCAGGGCATGGTGAAGATCGACGGCGAGCTGTGGCAGGCCCGCTCCTACGACGCGAGCCAGCACTTCGACCCGGGCGAACGGGTGCAGGTGATCCAGGTGCGGGGTGCTACCGCCCTGGTGTGGCGGGACGACATTTCCCCTTCCGGCGAGCTACCCGAAGCGAAAAGGTGAGTACATGGAACTTGTGATCCCGGTCCTGCTGATAGCCGTGGCGCTGATCGCGGTGATCACCCTGGCCAAGGCGGTGCGGATCGTGCCGCAGCAGCGCCAGGACGTGGTCGAGCGGCTCGGCAAGTACAAGCGCACCCTCAACCCGGGGCTGAACCTCCTGGTCCCGTTCGTCGACGCGGTGCGTACGAAGGTCGACATGCGTGAGCAGGTGGTCAGCTTCCCGCCCCAGCCGGTGATCACCTCCGACAACCTGGTCGTCTCGATCGACACGGTCCTCTACTTCAAGGTCGTCGACGCGGTCCGGGCCACCTACGAGATCTCGAACTTCCTCCAGGCGATCGAGCAGCTCACCGTCACCACGCTGCGTAACGTGATCGGGTCGCTGGACCTGGAGCGGGCGCTGACCAGCCGCGAGGAGATCAACCGGCACCTGTCCGGCGTGCTGGACGAGACGACCGGCCGGTGGGGCATCAAGGTCACCCGGGTCGAGATCAAGGCGATCGAGCCGCCGGCGAGCATCCGCGACTCGATGGAGAAGCAGATGCGCGCCGAGCGGGACCGCCGCGCGGCGATCCTCACCGCCGAGGGGCACAAGCAGTCGCAGATCCTCACCGCCGAGGGCGAGAAGCAGTCCGCGGTGCTGCGCGCCGACGGTGACCGGCAGGCCCGGATCCTCCAGGCCGAGGGTCAGGCGAAGGCGATCCGGACGGTGTTCGACGCGATCCACCAGGCGAACCCGAGCCAGAAGGTGCTCGCCTACCAGTACCTCCAGGCCCTGCCGCAGATCGCCAGCGGCACCGCGAACAAGGTCTGGATCGTGCCGGCCGAGCTGACCAAGGCGCTGGAGGGCATGGGCGGCGCGCTCGGCGGGTTGAGCCGGATGGTCGGCGACGAGCCGGCCCCGGAGGCGGCCGACAGCGCGAGCGCGGTGGAACGCGAGGCGGCCGAGGCCGCACGGGCCGCCGCGGCCGCCGCCCAGCAGATCCACGACGAGGTACGCGTCGCCGAGGCGCAGGCCTCCGGCGGCAAGCCGCAGGGGCTGCCGGCACCGGAGCCGGTCTCCCCGGCGAGCCTGCTCCGCGACCCGGCGAACCAGCGCGAACGGGGCTGACCGGCCCGGGCGCCGGCCGCCCGGAAATGCGAGAAACACTCATGGGGCGCTCCGTCGCCTGCCACCATCGGTCCTAGGACGGGCGGTGAGCAGGCATCGGGGCGCCCCGGCGCGTCCCGCACCGCTCGTCGGACGAGCGAGGTGACGCATGAACGATCCGGCGAAGCGGGCACGGTCCTCGGCCCCGGTCCCCGGTGCGCACGATCCTTCCGGACCGCTCGGCAGCCGGCGCACGGGCGGCGGGTTCGGGGTGCTGCCGTTCGTCGAGCCGACGCCGATCGGGCCGGCCACGAACGCCAGCTGGGCCTGGTCGCTGCGCCGGCTCGCCCGGGGCGCGGTGTGGCTGCTCCCCGCGTACGCCGTCCTCTACGCCCTGGTGGCGATGGCCAGCGACGGCGGGGTGGGCAACGACCCGTACCCGGCCGACGGCCGGCCCCTCTACCTGGTGGGCTGGGTGGCGGCCGTCTGGCTCGGCCTGCTCGCCCTGCTGGCGCTCACCGGGCTGCTGGCGGCGGCCCGCAGCCGCCGCGCGGCCGTCGCGGGCCTGCTCGTCTCCATCGCCGGAACGGTGCTCATGCTGCCGTTCGCGGGGCTGGCGGAGCAGACCCCGGTCTTCGGCACCACCGCCCGCACGCTCGTGCTTCTCGGCGCCGCCTGCTACAGCCTGGGCTGGCTGTCGACCGGCTGGGCGGTGGCCCGCTCCGGGATGTTCAGCATCGGCGACGGCGCGATGCTGATGATCGCGGCCCCGCTGCTGGGCCTGGGCGGCGCGCTGATCGGCTCGCTGCAGACCTTCGGCGCGATCTTCGTGCTGATCGCCGGCATCGGCATCGGCTACCGGTCGGGCCGACTGGTGCCCCGGGACATCGCCCGCGACGCCGCGAGCGCGAGCCTCGCGACCCCCGCCCCGGCCGCGCCCGGTCCGAACGGCCCTCTGCCCACCTGACCCGTCTCCGCGGGGCGGCCGGGGCTGCCGGGCCGGCCGGTGCCCGTGGGGCGACTGGGGTGAAGAACCCCTGGTAGTGGGCGGTGAAGTTGCTGACAACAGGGCCGCGGGGCTGGTCGTTCGGCCGCTCCCGTGGCAATCCTGGGGACCATGGCCCCACCCCGCCCGCCGCTGTCGCGGCTGTTCACCGTGCTGCTGGCCGGCGTGCTCGCCGGCCTGGTCCTGGCGGTGGCCGCGCTGCCGGGAAACCTGCTGCTCGGGTTCGCCGCCAAGGCCGCGGTCGGGTCGTACGCCGCGCTGCCCGAGGCGCTGCGCACCCCGGTCACGCCGCAACGCTCCTACCTCTACGCCAACGACGGCAGGACGCTGATCACCACGTTCTACGACGTCAACCGCACCGACGTGCCGCTCGACGAGATCGCCCCGGTGATGCGGCAGGCGATCGTGGCGGCCGAGGACCGGCGCTTCTACGACCACGGCGGCGCCGACCTGCGCGGCCTGCTGCGGGCGTTGGTGTCGAACGTCTCCGGCGGCGGCCAGCAGGGCGGCTCCACGTTGACCATGCAGTACGTCCGCAACGTGCTCAAGACCGATCCCGGCCGCACCGCCGAGGAGCGCGCCGCGGCCACCGAGCAGACCGTCGGGCGCAAGATCCAGGAGATCCGGTACGCCACGGCGCTGGAACAGCGCCTGAGCAAGGACGAGATCCTCAACCGGTACCTGAACATCGCGTACTTCGGCTCCGGGGCGTACGGCATCGCGGCGGCCAGCCAGCGCTACTTCGCCAAGTCCCCGGCGGACCTCACTCTCGGCGAGGCGGCCCTGCTCGCCGGCCTGGTGCAGTCGCCGGAGGCGTACAGCCCGATCGACGGCGACGCGGACGCGGCCCTGGAGCGGCGCGGCTACGTGCTCGACTCGATGGTCTCCACCGGCGCGATCGGCGCCGAGGAGGCCGCGCGGGTCCGGGCCGAGAAGCTGACGCTGCGCCCCACCGCGCAGCCCAACGGCTGCACCGCCGTCGCCGGGGGCCACGACGACTGGGGCTTCTTCTGCGACTACCTGCGGCAGTGGTGGCTCGCGCAGCCGGCGTTCGGCGCCACCGCCGAGGACCGCGAGCAGGCGCTGCGCCGCGGCGGCTACACCGTGGTGACCTCGCTGGACCCGCAGGTCCAGGCCACCGCGCAGAAGCAGGCCACCGGCGTCTACTCCTACGACGACGAGCGCGCCCTGCCGATCGCCGCCGTCGAGCCGGGCACCGGCCGGGTGCTGGCGATGGCGGTCAACCGGCACTACAGCCTCGACGCCAACCCCGACGGGCAGGCCAACCGCCCCAACACCGTCAACCCGCTGATCTCCGGCGGCGACAGCGTGGACGGCTACCAGGCCGGCTCGACGTTCAAGCTCTTCACCATGCTCGCCGCACTGGAGGCCGGCAGGCCGCTCGCCACCGGCTTCGACGCGCCCAGCCGGCTGCCCACCCGGTACGCCGCCGAGGGCGAGGGGAGCTGCGACGGCCGGTGGTGCCCGGCCAACGCCAACCCGGCCTGGATGGACGGCTACCGGATGATGTGGGACGGGTTCGGCCGCTCGGTGAACACCTACTTCGTCTGGCTGGCCGAGCAGGTCGGGCAGGAGAAGGTGGTCGAGATGGCGAAGCGCCTCGGCATCGCCTTCCGCGCCGACGCCGACGCCGCCTTCGCCGAGGACGACGCCGCCGACTGGGGCTCGTTCACGCTCGGCGTGACCGCCACCACCCCGCTCGACCTCGCCAACGCGTACGCCACAGTGGCTGCCGAGGGGACGTACTGCGCGCCGCTGCCGGTGGTCTCGGTGACCGCTCCGGACGGCGAGCGGGTGCCGGTCGGCGACCCGTCCTGCCGACGTGTGCTCGACGCCGACGTGGCCCGCGCCGCCACCGACGCGGCGCGCTGCCCGGTCGGTCAGCAGTCCGCGTCCGGGCAGTGCGACGGGGGCACGGCCACCTCCGTGAACCGGATCCTCGACGGTCGACCGGTGGCCGGCAAGACCGGCAGCTCGGAGCGGAACGCCACCGAGACGTTCGTCGGCTTCACCCCGCAGGTGGCGGTGGCCGGTATCGCCGCCAACCCGGACGACCCGACGGACCCGGTGGGCGCGGCGGTGCAGGCGCGGGTGATCGACGCGGTCGCCCGGGTCATCCGTACCGCCGTCGACGGCGAGCCGGAGCGGGCCTTCACGGCCCCGAGCCGCGAACTGGTCGGTGACCCGCGCCGCCCGGTGGAGCGCCCGCCGGTCGAACCACGCCGGCCGGCGGAGGAGCGACGGCCGGCGCCCTCGGACGATCAGCGCCTGTCCGACCTGCGACGCTGGCTGGAGCGCCGCGGCTGACGGCGGACGGCGCGCAGCGCGCGACCGGCCGCAAGACCCCGAGTCACGCCCGCCTCCGCCGGGCCGGGACGGCCGCGGCGCGTCCGGCAGAATCGACGGGTGCCCACCCACCAGATCACCGACCCCGACGACGACCGGATCGCCGACTACCGCGCGCTGACCGACGTCGAGCTGCGCACCCGCTGGGAGCCGCCGCACGGCCTGTTCATCGCCGAGGGCGAGCTGGTGCTGCGCCGGGCGCTGCGGGCCGGCTACCCGGCCCGGTCGTACCTGGTGGACGCCAAGCGCCTCGACCAGCTCGCCGACCTCGACACCGGCGACGTGCCGGTCTACGCCGCCACCCAGGACGTGCTTCAGCGGGCCACCGGCTTCCACGTGCACCGGGGCGTGCTTGCGTCGTTCCACCGCACGCCGCTGCCGACCGCCGCCGAGGTGCTGGCGGCGGCCCGGCGGGTGGTGATCCTGGAGGACGTGAACAACCACACCAACCTCGGGGCGGTGTTCCGGGGTGCCGCCGCGCTCGGCGTCGACGCGGTGCTCCTGTCGCCGTCCTGCGCCGACCCGCTGTACCGGCGCAGCGTGCGGGTCAGCATGGGGGAGGTCTTCGCGGTGCCGTACGCCAGGCTCGACCGGTGGCCCGCCGGCCTGGACGAGGTGCGGGCGGCGGGCTTCACCGTGCTCGCCATGACGCCGGCCCCGGACGCCGTACCGATGCAGCGCCTCACCGCGACGCAGCGCGACCGGGCGGCGCTGCTGCTCGGGGCCGAGGGGCCCGGCCTCACCGCGGCGGCCCAGTCGGCCAGCGACGTGCGCGTGGTCATCCCGATGCGGCGAGGAGTGGACAGCCTCAACGTGGCTGCCGCGGCCGCGGTCGCCTTCTGGGAGCTGGGCCGCGACGACCCGCTGCCCTGACCGGAGGCGCGCCTCTGCCGGCACAGTTTGCATGCCCATGCGAGCAGGTGCATAATCTTCCCTGTGTCCAAGGTTCTCACCTCCCTGCCCATCGGCGAACGTGTCGGCATCGCCTTCTCCGGCGGCCTCGACACCTCGGTCGCGGTCGCGTGGATGCGCGACAGGGGCGCGGTCCCCTGCGCCTACACGGCCGACATCGGCCAGTACGACGAGCCCGACATCGGCTCGGTACCGGGCCGCGCGCTCAGCTACGGCGCCGAGGTCGCCCGGCTGGTCGACTGCCGCGCCGCCCTGGTCGAGGAGGGGCTGGCGGCGCTGACCTGCGGGGCCTTCCACATCCGCTCGGGCGGGCGGGCGTACTTCAACACCACCCCGCTGGGCCGGGCCGTGACCGGCACCCTGCTGGTCCGGGCGATGATCTCCGACGACGTGCAGATCTGGGGCGACGGCTCGACGTTCAAGGGCAACGACATCGAGCGGTTCTACCGCTACGGCCTGCTGGCCAACCCGCAGCTGCGCATCTACAAGCCGTGGCTCGACAGCGACTTCGTCACCGAGCTGGGTGGGCGCAAGGAGATGTCGGAGTGGCTGCTCGCGCGCGGCCTGCCGTACCGGGACAGCACCGAGAAGGCGTACTCGACCGACGCCAACATCTGGGGCGCCACGCACGAGGCGAAGACCCTGGAGCACCTCGACACCGGCATCGAGACGGTCAACCCGATCATGGGAGTCCGGTTCTGGGACCCGTCGGTGGAGATCCCGACCGAGGACGTCACGATCGGCTTCGACCAGGGCCGCCCGGTGACGATCAACGGCAAGGAGTTCGGCAGCCCCGTCGACCTGGTGCTGGAGGCCAACGCCATCGGTGGCCGGCACGGCATGGGCATGTCGGACCAGATCGAGAACCGGATCATCGAGGCCAAGAGCCGGGGCATCTACGAGGCGCCCGGCATGGCGCTGCTGCACGCCGCGTACGAGCGGCTGGTCAACGCCATCCACAACGAGGACACCCTGGCGAACTACCACAACGAGGGGCGCCGCCTAGGCCGCCTGATGTACGAGGGGCGCTGGCTGGACCCGCAGGCGCTGATGCTGCGCGAGTCGTTGCAGCGCTGGGTCGGCACGGCGGTCACCGGCGAGGTGACGCTGCGGCTGCGCCGGGGCGAGGACTACTCGATCCTCGACACCACCGGCCCGGCGTTCAGCTACCACCCCGACAAGCTGTCGATGGAGCGCACCGAGGACTCGGCGTTCGGTCCGTCGGACCGGATCGGCCAGCTCACCATGCGCAACCTGGACATCGCCGACTCGCGGGCGAAGCTGGAGCAGTACGCGACCCTCGGCATGGTCGGCGGCGCGACCCCGCAGCGGATGGTCGGCGCCGCGCAGGCCGCCTCGACCGGGCTGATCGGCGCGATGCCGCAGGGCGGCGCGGAGGCCATCGCCTCCCGGGGCGTCTCCTCCGCCGACGACGCGGCGCTCGACCGCGCCGCGATGGAGTTCGGCGTCGACTGAGCGTCGCCGGACGTTCCCGAGGGCCCTCGGCGGGAGGGCCCCGCGACGCCGGCAGGTGGGCGTCACGCGGCCCGAGGGCCCCCTCGGTGGGAGAGCCCTCGGGCCGCGTCGCTCGCGTCCTACCCGACCCTGAGGGCCAGCTTCCCGACGTAGTGGTCGTTGAGGGCGCGATGCGCGTCCCCGGCCCGCTCCAACGGGAAGGTCCGGGCGACGTGGACCTCGAAGGAGCTCGCCTCGATGATCGCGTTCAGCCGATCGGTGGCGGTGCGGCTCCGATCCCCGTCGTAGTGGGACAGCGTCGCGCCCGGCAACGTCACGGGCGCGGGCGACACACCGTTCGGCCAGGCGATCCGTCCCGACTTCCTGATCGCGCGGAGAGATCGTTCGGCGACCTCGCCGCCCACGGTGACCAGAGCGGCGTCGAGCCCGCCCGGTGCGAACTCGAACGCCGCAGCCAACACGTCGTCTCTGCGACCGTCGACGGCGTCGTCGGCGCCCAGCCGCCGGGCCAGGGCGACCCCGTCGTCACCGGAGGCCACGGCCAGCACCCGGATGCCGCTGTGCCGCGCCAGCTGCACGGCCATGTGCCCGATGCCCCCGCTGGCCCCGAAGACCATGAGCGTCCCGCCCGGCCGCAGGTCGAGCAGATCGAGACCGCTCAGTGCGGTCAGGGCGTCCCAGGCCATCGCGCCGGCCTGTCCGGTCGGCAGCCGGTCGGGCACGCGAGCCACGAACTCCGCCTCGACGACGGCGTACTCGGCGTAGGAGCCACCACGCGGCACCGGCATCGTCGCGGCGTAGACCCGCTCGCCCACGCCGAACCGCGTGACGTCGCGGCCGACCGCGGCCACCGTGCCCGCCGCGTCCCAGCCGAGGACGTAGGGGAAGGTCGACGCGACACCGAAGACGCCGTCGTAGTTCCCCTCCCGCTCGTCCGCGTCCCAGGACCCGACCCCGGCGAACTCCACCCGGACGAGGACGTCGTCGTCGCCGACCCGCGGTAGCGGTATCCGGCGCGACGAGAGTTCGTCGACTCCGCCGAACCGGTCGAGGACGACCGCGTCCATCCGCGGCACGCCCGCGCCGCCCGTTGTGCGCTCGACTCTGCTCTCCATCGGCCCCCCTCGTTGCTTGAGTGCATCAAGGATCATTGGACCACAGGTATTTGAGTGAATCAAACAACTCGGCTAGGCTGCGGACATGGCGCTGCCGAACGGACCCGTGACCACCTCGTCCGAGGCCGAGGCCGTCCTGTTCGACCTGGTCGACGTGTACGACCGCGCCTACGAGGCGGCGGCAGCCGAGCTGTCGCTCAGCCCGGCGCAGGCATGTGTGCTCGGGCGGCTCGACGAGCGACGGGGCATGGGCGCCCTGGCCGAGGAACTGGGCTGCGATGCCTCCAACATCACCCAGATCGTCGTGCGTCTCGAAGCGCTCGGCCTCGTGGCCCGCGAGCCGGACCCCCGGGACCGCCGCGCCCGGCTCGTCGGGAGAACCCCCCGGGGAGACGAGGTCAACAAGCGGTTCGCCGCGGCCTTCACCTTCGCCCGCACGGCGGTCGGACGACTCTCACCCGACGAGCAGGACCAGTTGACGGCGCTGCTGCGCAAGGCGCTGGGCTGACCCCCGCCTCCGGCCGCACCCCGTCACGCTCTACCCGGCGCTTCACGCGGGCCGTGGCAGGCCGGTCGAATCTGGCCGAGCTGCCGCCCGTGCGGAAACGACGTCACGGACGGTAGCGTGTCGCCCGTGTTCCCTACCGTCCGTGAGGTTCTCGCGCTCGACCCGGTCCGCCACGGTGCTCCCCGCCTGGTCGCCGGGGACGTGGGGCTGGACCGTCCGGTGCGCTGGGTGCACGTGACCGAGGTGCCCGACATCGCCCCGCTGCTCGGCGGCGGCGAGCTGGTCCTCACGACGGGGATCGGGCTGCCCGCCGACGACGCGGGGGTGCGCGCCTTCATCGGCGACCTGGCGGACGTGGGCGTCTCCGGCCTGGTCGTCGAGCTGGGCCGACGCTACGTCAGCGGCGTGCCCCGGGTGATGGCCGCCGCCGCCGAGCGGCGCGGGCTGCCCCTGGTCGAGCTGCGGCGGGCCACCCCGTTCGTCCGGATCACCGAGGCCGTGCACGGTCTGATCGTGGACGCCCAGCTGGCCGAGCTGCGGGCGACGGAGGAGATCCACCAGCGCTTCACCGAGCTGTCGGTGGAGGGCGCCGGCCCCGGCGAGGTCGTGCGGCAGGCCGCCGAGCTCTCCGGCTGCCCGGTGGTGCTGGAGAACCTCTCCCGGCAGGTGCTCGCGTACGACCCGGCGGGGGAGAGCGCCGAGCTGCTGCTCGACGGTTGGGAGCAGTACTCGCGCCGGGTCCGGCCGGCCGGCCGGACCGCGTACGACGGGGACAACGGCTGGCTGGTGACCGCCGTCGGCGCCCGGGGGCAGGACTGGGGCCGGCTGCTGCTGCGCTGGCCGGCCGGGAGCGACCTGGCGGCCGGACGGCGGGTGCCCGGTCCGGCCGGGGAGGGCGGCACGGACGGCGCCGGCCCGCCCGTCGTCCCGCCCACCAGGCTGACCATCCTGGTCGAACGGGCCGCCTCCACGCTGGCCCTGGGCCGGCTGATCAGGCGCGACGCCGAGGGGCTGGAGCGGCAGCTGCACGGGACGCTGCTCACCGCACTGCTCGACCACTCGCGGCCGGTGGACGAGGTCGCCCTGCGGGCCCGGGCGCTCGGCGTGGTGCTGGAGCGGCGGCACCTGGTCGGGGTCGTGGTGCGGCACCGGGGCGACGAACCCGCGGGGGAGGGCGGCCCGGCCCCGGAGGCGGGGCACCCCGGCGACCCCGGCGCGGGCGGTGGCCCCGAGGCCGGCCCGGCGCGGCTGCGCGATCTCGCCGAGGCGGTCGGGCAGGCGTTGCACGAGGCGAAGCTGACCGGCCTGTCCAGCGCCGTCGACGACCACGCCGTCGGCGTGCTGCTCGCCCTGACCGAGCCGGCGGCCGAGGAACGGGCGCTGGCGGCGTTCGCGACCGCGCTGCGCCGGACCCGACCCGACGCCGGCGCCGACGCTCCGTCCCGGTCCAACGGGCGGACGAACGGGGTTACCCGGCCGGCGGGTGCGGCCGTGCTCATCGCGGCCGGCTCGGGGGTGGGCAGCCTGCGCGAGGCGCGCCGCTCGCTGATCGAGGCCCGACAGGTCGCCGACGCCGCCCGTCGCGACCGCCGGGACCTGCCGATCTTCCGGCTGCCGCACGTCGGGCTGGCGGGGCTGCTGCACCTGCTGCGCGACGAGCCCCGGTTGCAGACCTTCGTCGAGCGGGAACTCGGCGCGCTGCTCACCTACGACGCGCAGCACCCCCGGGAGCAGCTGCTGGGCACCCTGCGCGCGTACCTGGAGCAGGGCCGCAACAAGTCGGCGGCGGCCGGCGCGGCACACCTGTCGCGCCCGGCGTTCTACGAGCGGCTGGCCCGCATCCGCCGGGTCCTCGACGTGGACCTCGACTCGGTGGAGGCCTGCCTCTCCCTCCACGTCGCCCTGCTGGCCCTGGACTCCATCCGCGCCCGCTGAACCCGGTCCCGGACCGTGCCGGATCAGCTCAGGGCGGCGAGGGCCTTGGCGTAGGGCGGCGGGACGTGGTTCGGGCCGCCGGGGGTGAAGACGTCGGACGCGGCGGCGGCCGACCAGGCCGTCTCGGGCACCGCGTCGACGAGGGCGCGGACGACCGGGGCGTCGCGCCACTGGTCCTGCTCGGCGAGCAGGCTCAGCGCCACCACCGACTCCTCCACCTCGCCGACGCACTCGAACGGCTTGTGCCCGTCCACCCCGAGCAGCTCCCGGTAGCCGGGAACCTGCGCGGGGTCGGCGAGCAGGTCGCCGCCGAAGATGTGCACGATCCGCTCGCGGGACATGAACGGCGCCATGGCCAGGAAGACGAACCGGCACTTCGGGCAGTCGCGGCACCAGCGCTCGCTGGCGTCGCGGAGCCTGAACGCGGCGTTGCAGCTCGTCACCACGTCGTCGTAGCGGTCGATCCCGGCGAACAGCCGGGCGATGTGCAGCTCCGACAGCGAGCGCAGCAGCGAGAAGTACGGCTCGGTGAGCCCGGCGTGCTCCGCCAGCGCGGCCCGCAGCAGCCCCTCCGCCGCCACGCCCTTGGACCACTGGTGGTTGATCTCGTGGCCGTTCCAGACCAGGTTGGGGTCCGACGCCGACCGCTCGTTGGACATCACCACCGGGCCCAGGCCGTGCAGCACCGCCGTGGCGACCGCGATCAGCGAGTTGATCGCGGTGACCGGGATGTGGCCGTTGAGCGCCCCGGCGGCGTTCAGCTCGAACAGCACCGGGTCGATGCGCCGCCGGGCGGCGAGCGGGGTGAGCCCGGACGCCTCGTTCACCGACACGATCACGTGGTTCGGGTTGACCGAGAACGGCACCGGGTCGAGGCCGGCCCGGCGCAGCGCCTCGAGGCTGACGATGGAGTCCTTCCCGCCGCCCACCGCCGAGAGCGGGCGCCGGTCGGAGTCGTCGTACTCCCGCGCCGGGGAGACCGTGCCGGCCGGCACCTCCGGGCGCAGCTCCAGCACGTGCGGCAGCTGGTTGCGGTACGCGTACTCCGCGAGGCCCTCGGTGTAGACGGCCGTGACCAGCTCGGCGGCGGCCGTGCCCAGCGGCGCCGGCAGCACCAGGCGGCGCGGCGCGGCCGTCTTGTAGTAGCTGACGCCGGCGACCACGTGCAACAGCTCCAGCACCCGGCCGAGGGTGGCGACGGTCTCGTCCGACGGCGGCGCGTCCGGCAGCGGGAGGGTGACCACCTCGGTGAACCGCTGCTCGCCGCCCGGACCCGTGAGGGCGTAGTCGAGGAGCACCTCCCCGGTGGCGAGGTCGATCGAGTAGGACGGGAAGGTGAAGGCGTCCATCCGCCGCAGCTGCTCATTGGGCACACGCCATACTAGGCCCTGGTTCGTCCGGCCGTGTCCGGCTGCGTCGGACCCGCCCCCGCACCGCCGCCGAGCACCGCCGAGGAGAACCAGTGCGCCTGTCTGACCTGCGCGGACGTACCGTCGCCGTCTGGGGGGCCGGCCGGGAGGGGCGGGCCGCGGTGACCGCGATCGCCGCGCACGGCCCGGCCGACCTGGTCGCCGTCGACGACAGCGCCAACTTCCTCAGCCTGCCCTGGGAGGGGCCGCTGGCCGAGGCGGCGCCGCTGGTCACCGGCGAGGAGGGCTTCGCCCGGCTGGCCGCCGCCGACGTGGTGGTCCGCTCGCCCGGTGTGCCGCAGACCCACCCGTGGCTGGTCGAGCTGCGCCGACGCGGCGCGACCGTGACCCAGGGCACCGCGCTGTGGATGGCCGATCACGCCGCGCGTACCGTCGGCGTCACCGGCAGCAAGGGCAAGAGCACCACCTCCAGCCTGATCAGCCACCTACTCGCCGCCGTCGACCGGCCGAACGTCTTCGGCGGCAACATCGGCGTGCCGACGCTGGACCTGCCGGAGGCGGAGCTGTACGTGCTGGAGCTCTCCAGCTACCAGTGCAGCGACCTGACCGACTCGCCCCGGGTCGCGGTCGTCACCTCGCTCTTCCCCGAGCACCTCGACGCGCACGGCGGCGAGCGCGAGTACTACCGGGACAAGCTCAACCTGCTGGCGCACGGGCCGCGGACCGTGGTGGTCAACGGCGCCGACCCGAGGCTCGCCCTCGAACTGGGCGACCGCGCCGCGGTGCGCGCCGGCCTGCCCGACACCGCCCACGTGGCCGGCGGCGCGGACGGCACGCCCTGGTTCCACCTCGGCGACCGGCCGCTCTTCCCGCGCGCGGTGCTGCCGCTGGTCGGCCGGCACAACGAGGGCAACCTCTGCGTCGCCCTGGCCGTGCTCGACGCGCTCGGCGTGGACGTGGTGGCCCGCCGCGACACCCTGGCCGTGGCCGTCGCCGAGTTCCAGGGGCTGGCCCACCGGCTCACCGAGATCGCCGACCCGTCCGGCCTGACCTTCGTCGACGACACCCTCGCCACCAGCCCGTACGCGGCCATGCACGCCATCGACGCGTACGAGGGGCGGCCGTTGACGGTGATCGTCGGCGGCACCGACCGGGGTCTGGACTACGCGCCGCTGCGCGAGCACCTCGCGGAGCGCGAGCTGACCGTGCTCGGCATCCCCGACAGCGGCCCCCGCATCGTGGCGGCGCTCGCCGGTCTGCCGAAGGTGCGTACCGAGGTGGTCGACGACCTCGTCGACGCCGTCCGGCGGGCCCGCGAACTGACCCCGGCCGGCGGGGTGGTGCTGCTCTCCCCGGCGGCGCCCAGCTACGGGCGGTTCCGCAACTTCGAGCACCGCTCCGAGGTCTTCGCCCAGGCCGTCCGGGACACGGCCGGCTGACGCCGGCCGCCCGGGCCACGGCGGTCCTACGCCGTGGGCGGCAGGGCGGCGTGCAGGGCCCGCACGGACCGGATGGCCGAGCGGATCTCCTGGAGGTAGCGGCCCGGGGTGAGCGTCGGCTCGGGCAGCCCCGCCAGCTCGGGCAGGGCCGGGTCGACGCCGACGGTGTCGACCTCGCAGCCGTACGGCACGGCGAGGGTGCGCAACGCGTCGCAGTGCTGGAACGGCACGTAGATCGGGGCGGTCACCACCAGCACCGGCTCGCCGGCGCCCAGCCGGACGTGCTCGGCCCAGAACCGCTGGGTGTCGGCGGTGTGCGCGCGGCGGCGCGTCGGGTCGCCGGACGGGGCGGCGAGCACCCGGACCGGCGGGCCGCCCGCTGGCCGGTAGGTGCGCGAGGACCAGGAACGGTGCGGGTGGCCGGCGTCCCGGCCGTCCTGCTCGGCCGGGGCGGCCACCGCGAACTCGCGCCGCGCCGCCGCGTCCAGCGCCGCCACCTCCGTGTCGCAGGGCGGTACGCCGGCGGCGTCCAGGGCCGCGCACTCGGGCGGGGAGAGCGGGCGGAAGCTGCCCAGCACCGCCACCTCCCCGGTGACCCGGATGCCGGCGCGCAGCAGGTGCGCCGCGTACGCGACCCGGCGCTGGCAGGCGTGCGCCAGCCCGCCGAGCACGACCAGGTGGGCGTACCCGGGCCGGGGCGGCGCCGCCGGGCGGACCATGCCGAGCGCGGCGGCGGTGGCGAGCACGAGCCGGGCGGTGGCCGGATCGAGGACCGGTTCCCGGGCGTCCGGGCGTTCCCGGCCGCCCCGGAAGTCCCAGTGTCGGGCCGAGAAGTCGTCGAGGCCGGCGAGCACCGCCGCCAGGTCCCCGCCCGGCCAGTCGCCGCCGAAGCGGGCGACCAGGGCACGCAGCGGCGCCGAGCCCGCCCAGGCCCGTACGCCGGCCGCGAGCGCCCCGGTGCCCGCCGCGCCGGTCGGCAGCTCCACCTGACCGCTTCGCACCGCCGGATCGTACCGGCGGCGCGCAGCGGCGACGGTCGGGACGGACCGCCTTTGTGGAGCGGCAATACGCTGGGTGGCATCACCGACACCGGAGGTTGCCCATGGCAGGTGACGTGCTCCGCAGGCGGCCCCGGGGGCGGGCGGGCTCCGCCGGCGGGCTGGCCCGGCTGCTCGCGCACACCGACCCCGTGGCGCTGATCGGCATCGCGTTGTCGGTCTCGCTGTCGGTCACGCTCGACCTCACCAACGCCGCCACCGGCGTGGAGTCGCTGCTGGCCGGGCTGATGGGCATCACCATCTCGCTGCTGGTGGACTCGCTGGCCCGCGCGGAGCGCCGGTTCCACCTGCGTACGCTGCTGGAGGGGCCGCCGTGGCTGGTGCAGGCGGTCCCGTCGCTGGTCACCGCCGCCCGGGAGGCCGTGGAGGCGCACCCGGGCTCCCGGGTGGCCGAGGAGGCCCGCCGCCGCTTCGAGCGGTTCCGGGCCGAGACCGAGCAGCTGCGGGCCGGCCGGATCATCCGTCCGGGCGAGGACTACGAGGACCTCTTCGCCGGGCTGCGCGGGTGTGTCCGGTCGATGGACGCGGTGACCCACGTGGTGCCCCGGCCCCGCGGGGAGCTGAGCTGGTGGCGCGGCGACGTCGGCCGCGGCTACTGGGCGGCCAACCTGCGGGCGCTCGAACGGGGCGTGCGGATCACCCGCGTCTTCGTGCACGCGGGGATCTCCGACGAGCTCTCCGAGCTGGTCGAGACGCAGCGGCGGGCGGGGGTGCGGGTGGGCCTGCTGCGCTGGGGCGCGGTCCGGCCCGACCTGCACGTCAACCTGGCCCTCTGGGACGCGACCAGCGCCTGGGAGCCGACGATGAGCGCGCACGGCGAGATCAGCCTGAACCAGTTCTCCGTCAACGCCGGTGACCTGGAACGGCTGCGCGGTGCCTTCGCGGCCTGCGCGCGGGAGGCGACGTACCGGTGAGCGAGCGCGGTGGGCCGGGGGCGGGCCGGCGATGACGTGGGGTGCCGTCCTGCTCGTGACGGCGGTGGTCTGGACGGTCAGCCTGATCCGTTCGGTGCGGCTGCGCGCCCTCGTCTACAGCCTGCCGCTGCCGATGACACTCGCGCTGGCCACCACCGGCCACCGGGTGGACGGCGCCCAGCTGCTCGGCGTGCTCGGCCTCAACCTCTTCTTCGTCACCGTGGCGCTGACCCACCACCGGTGGGGCTGGCCGATCCTCCTCGCCGACCTGGCCGGCGTGGCCGCGTACGTCGGGCTGAGCGCGGGGCTGCTGGCCGTGCCGGTGCCGTTCGAACCGGCGCTGGCCGGCACGGTGCTGCTCTGGCTGGCGGCGATGGTGGCGCTGCGCCGCCGCGCGCGGCGCGTCGCGCCTCCCGCCGACGCGTCGGTCGACGCCCGCCGCGACGCCCTGCCCGCCCCGGCCAAGCTGGTGCTCATCCTGGGGGGCGCGCTGCTCACCGGGCTGCTCGGCCAGCTGCTGCGCGGGATGGTGGTGACGTTCCCCTACTCGGGCGTGCTGGTCGCCGTCGAGGCCCGGCGCCAGCTGGTCGAGTTCAGCCGGCACTTCGCCCGCAACAGCCTCGCCCTGGTCGGCTTCCTCACCTGCCACCACTACCTCCAGGGGCTGTCGCCGGTGGTCGCCCTGGCCGGCGGGTGGGCCGGGTTCGCCCTGCTCGCCGCCGCCCTGCACCTGCGCCCGCCGTGGCCGCGACCGGGGCTCACCCGGCCCCGGCCACCAGCTCCGCGATCCGGGCCAGTGGCTCGGCGTACCCGGGCCAGTCCAGGCCGTCCACGCTGAGCTCCGCGCGCCGGCGTACGCCGTCGACCGCGCCGGCGTGCAGCAGAGTGGTCACCAGCCGCTGGCCGGACCCCCGGCACGGCGGGGTCAACCTCGGCTTCCCCACCCAGACCTGAGCAGCCGCAGGGTGCCGGCGCCCGCCAGGTACGCCACCAGTGCCGGCGCCGGCACCCCCAGCGGCTCGGGTGCCGACCTCGGCGTCTCCGCGTTGACCACCAGGGCGTACACCACCGCGGCGAAACCGGCGGCGGTGAGCGCGGCGCGCCCGGTGGCCCGCCACCCGCGGCCGGCCGGCGCGCGGCCCGACGCGACCCCGTCGCCGGCCCGCCGGGCGTCCCCCTGGCGCCCGGCGCTGTCGCCGCGTTCGGCGCTGCCAGCGCGGCCGGTGCGGGCCTCGACGGGGCCGAAGACGGCGACCAGGGCGGCCAGCACCACGGTCAGCATCAGCACCCAGGGCACCCGCCAGGCCAGCCAGGCGGCCGAGCCCACCGGCGGGGTCGGCAGCTTCCCGGCCGCGTCCAGCGCTCCGACCAGCAGGATCGCGGCCGCCAGGTGCCAGAGGAAGACGGTGAGTACGACCGCGTTCACCGCGATCACCGCCTGCCAGGGGCCGGGGCGGCGCAGCCAGCGTTCGGCCGGTGCGCGCAGCAGCAGGACGGCGCCGAATTGCGCGACGGTCAGGCTCAGCAGGGCGAGGCTGGGCGGGGCGGCGTTGTCCAGGCGTTCGCCCGGCACGTTGAGCATGCTCACCGGGTACGGCCCGACGGTGGTCAGCAGCACGGTGGCGGCCAGGCCGCCCAGCAGCATCGCCGCGCCCGCGTGCCGGGACAGCGGCAGCGGGCGGGACCGGGGCCCGTGCGGGGCGGGCCGCCCGGCGTCGGCGTCGCGCCAGGCGAGGCCGAGCTGGTGCACGGCCAGCCAACCGAAGACGTAGTTCGGCAGCGCCAGTTCGGCCGGGCCCAGCGCCCGTCCCACGTCGCCGGCGACGACCAGCGCGGCCAGCGCCGCCGGGACGAGCAGGCCGAAGCGCCGGTGCAGGGCCTGCATCGCCGGGGTCAGCGGCACCACGATCAGGTAGGCGGCGAGGAACCAGAGCGGGATCGTGGCGAACCAGCCGACGGTACGCACCAGCGTCGCCTCGACGCCCGCCAGCGACGCGAGCGCGGCACCGACGGCGATCACCAGCAGCAGCGCGGTCGTGGGGCGCAGCAGCCGGGCGCCCCGGTCGAGCAGCCAGGTCGTGGCGTCGACGCCGGCGGCCCGGCGGGCGGCCAGCGAGGCGGCGTTGGCGTACCCGCCGACCAGGAAGAAGATCGGCATGACCTGGGCGACCCAGGTGAGCGGGTACGCCCAGGGCAGCTCCGGCAGCGCCGAGCGCCCCGTCGGGCGCCCGGTGGGATCCTCGCCGATCGCGGCGACCGCCCAGTGGCCGAGAACGACCATGCCGATGGCGAGCGCCCGGAGCAGGTCGACGTAACGTTGCCGACCAGCGGGGGTGCGCGCGGCGAGTTGCCGCAGGCGGCGCATGGCCCGAGGGTACGTCAGGCGTGGACTGGCCGGTGCTGATAACGGTTCGGTCCCCGGGGGTTGAAGTCCGCGCCCGGCTGCCGTAGAAATTCTTCAGCAACATATTGCGAACTGAAGACAAATTCCCCCTGTGCCTCGTGTGGCGGTCGCTTTCCCCCATCCGGCGGCCGCCCGGACATCATCCGAGGAGAGACCATGAACAGGCGTGACATCCTGCGGCGCAGCGCCGCCGCCGGTCTGCTGGCCACCCCCGCCGCCGGTCTGCTGGCCGGCTGCGCCACCGGCGGTGGCGACGACAAGGGCGATGCCGAGACCTACAAGGGCACCAAGAGCGAGCAGAACCCGCTCGGGGTCAAGGAGGACGCGCCTCTCGAGGTGGTGATCTTCAACGGCGGCTTCGGTGAGGAGTACGCGAAGGCCCACGAGGCCATGTACACCGAGAAGTACCCGAAGGCGAAGATCAACCACTCGGCGACGCAGGAGATCGCCAAGACCCTCCAGCCGCGCTTCGTCGACAACACCCCGCCGGACGTGGTCAACAACTCCGGTGCCAACCAGATCGACTTCAACGGCCTGGTGTCGCAGAACGCCATCGCGGACCTGGGCGAGCTGCTCGCCGCCCCGAGCCTCGACATTCCGGGCAAGACGGTCAAGGAGACCCTGCTGCCGGGCGCCGTCGAGGTCGGCTCGTACGACGGCAAGTTCCTGGTGATGAACTACACCTACACCGTCTACGGCATCTGGCACTCCACCAAGCTCTTCAGTGAGCGCAAGTGGGAGTACGCCAAGACCTGGGACGAGCACATCGCGCTGTGCAAGAAGATCAAGGCCGCCGGCATCGCCCCCTGGACGTACGCGGGCCTGCACCCGCGCTACATGAGCTGGCCGCTGATCTCCACCGCGATCAAGTTCGGCGGCCCCTCGGTCGCCACGGCGATCGACAACCTGGAGCCCAACGCCTGGAAGTCCGACGCGATGAAGACCGCGGCCGACGCCTGGCACCAGATCGTCAAGGACAAGTTCATCCTCGAGGGCTCGCCCGGCCTCGACCACAAGCAGTCGCAGACCGCGTGGTGCCAGGGCAAGGCGGCCTTCATCTCCTGTGGTTCCTGGCTGGAGAGCGAGCAGAAGGACGTCACCCCGGCCGGGTTCAACATGACCGTCCAGCCGACCCCGAGCCTGGGCAGCGGCGACAAGCTGCCGTTCGAGGCCGTCCGGGGCACCGCCGGCGAGCCGTTCATGGTCCCGGCGAAGGCCAAGAACCTCGCCGGCGGCCTGGAGTTCTTCCGGGTCATGCTCAGCAAGAAGGGCGCGCAGGACTTCACCAAGAAGGTCTCCAGCCTGACCGTGGTGGCCGGCGCCAGCGAGGGCGTCGAGTTGCCGTTCGGGCTGAACACGGTGGTGAAGGCGCTGGAGGCATCCGGCAGCAACGGCTTCAACTGGGTCTACAACAACTACTACCGCAAGCTGGAGCGCAACCTGGTCGACGCCGCGTGCGGCGAGTTCTTCAGCGGCCGGATCGGCCCGGCGGAGTTCCTCGACCAGTGCCAGAAGGGCGCGGACTCGATCGCCCAGGACAGCTCGATCAAGAAGTACAAGCGGGCCGCCTGACACCCCGGCCGGTGGGGGCGGGGTGGACCACCCCGCCCCCACCGGGCCGCCGCTGAAGAGGTAGGACCTCATCGTGAGACATGGCAAGTACCCGCTGATCGTCACCTTCCTGGTGCCGCCGGTGCTGCTCTACGTCATCTTCGTCGTGTCGCCGTACCTGCAGGCGTTCCAGATCTCCACCACCGACTGGCTCGGCTACTCGGCCGACGCCAACTCGGTGGGGCTGGCGAACTTCAAGGCGCTGTGGAACGACGACTACGTCTGGAACGCGTTGAAGAACAACGCGATCCTGCTGGCGCTGGTGCCGGTGCTGACGATCGTGCTCGGCCTCTTCTTCGCCGCCATGCTCAACATGGGCGGCCGCAAGGGCCGGGCGGGGGTCGGCGGGGTGCGCGGCTCGTCGTTCTACCGCACGGTCTACTTCTTCCCCCAGGTGCTCTCCGTCGTGATCATCGCGCTGCTGTGGAAGGAGGTCTACCACCCGAACAAGGGCCTGCTCACCAGCGCCCTGAACAGCGTCGGCCTCGCCGCGCCCACCTGGCTCGGCGATCCGCGGACCGCCTTCTGGTGCGTGCTCGCCGTGATGATCTGGAGCAACGTCGGCTTCTACGTGGTGCTCTTCGGCGCGGCCATGTCGGCCATCCCCAAGGAGATCTACGAGGCGGTCATGCTCGACGGCGCCTCCCGGCTGGCCACGCTGTGGAAGGTGACCATCCCGCTGCTCTGGGACACCGTTCAGGTGGCCTGGGTCTACCTGGCCATCTTCGCGCTGGACGGGTTCATCCTGGTGCAGCTGATGACCAACGGCGGCCCCAACTTCTCCACCGACGTCATCGGCGTGCGGATGTACGACACGGCGTTCGGCAGCGAGACCAAGTTCGGCTACGCCTCGGCGATCGGCGTGGTGATGTTCTTCCTGACCCTCACGGTGGCGGTGCTGGCGCTGCGGGCCAGCAAGCGAGACAGGATCGAGTACTCGTGACGACTCTGGACAAGCCCGCCCCGCTGGCGCTGCCCGCCGAGCCCTCCGGTCCCGCCGACCGCCCGGTACGCCGTGAGCTCGGCGTCGCCAACGTGCTGTCGCACGGCTTCCTGATGTTCTGGGGCGCGCTGACCGTACTGCCGCTGCTCTGGATGTTCATCAGCTCGTTCAAGAGCAACGCGGAGATCCTGGCCGACCCGTGGAGCCTGCCCGGCGCGTTGCGCTTCGACAACTGGGCCCGTGCCTGGAGCGGGGCGCACATCGGCCAGTACTTCCTCAACAGCCTGGTGGTGGTCGCCGGCTCGGTCACCCTGACCATGCTGATGGGCGCCACCGCCGCGTACGTCTTCGCCCGCTACGAGTTCCGGGGCAAGCAGGTCGTCTACTACCTGTTCGTCGGCGGGCTGATGTTCCCCGTCTTCCTCGCCCTCGTGCCGCTGTTCTTCGTGGTGCGCAACGCCGGCCTGTTCGGCACCTGGACCGGGCTGATACTGGTCTACGCGGCCTACTCGCTGCCGTTCACGGTGTTCTTCCTGACCGCCTTCTTCCGCACCCTGCCCACCGCCGTCGCGGAGGCGGCACTGGTCGACGGCTGCGGTCACTTCCGGCTCTTCTTCCAGGTGATGCTGCCGATGGCGCGGCCGGGACTGATCAGCGTCGCGATCTTCAACTTCCTCAGCCACTGGAACCAGTTCCTGCTGCCCCAGGTGCTCATGCAGGGCGACGAGTCCAAGTGGGTGCTCGCCCAGGGGCTCGCCGCGCTCTCGGTCAACCAGGGCTATGCCGGCGACTACGCGCAACTCTTCGCCGGCCTCACCATCGCGGTGGTCCCGGTGCTGCTGGTCTACATCCTCTTCCAGCGCCAGGTCCAGTCCGGCCTGACCGCCGGCCAGCTCAAGTAGCCGCGTCCGTCACCCATCAGCCCCGGTCGAGCGCGCCGACGGTCTCGCCCGCCTGAACCGCCAGGAGGGTCCGGCACCGCGGCTCGCTCTCGCGTCCTGTCGCCTGCCGCAGGGCGAGGGTGGTCCGGATCGTCGTCGGCGAGCGAGGTCGTACGTCTTCGACGGGACCGTACCTCCCGTACCACTGCGGACCGGCGCATGCGAGGCACCGCCGCGCCTTCCCGAGCGACGCGCTGGTCCGATCGCTCGCGGACAAGCGAGGATGCCCCGTGCTCGATTGATGAAACCCGCCGGGCCCGGCATCCCCAATGGACGCGGGGGCAGCGGCGTTCGTCGATCGATGGCACACTCACGCATGGACAGCCATGAGTCGGCGATGGTTTGTCGCGAGACCTCCATGGTCGCCTCCGGCTGCTCCGAGAAGGAACAGGCAGGTGCAGTTGCTCGGGTGAGGACCTGCGGGGCCGCATGGCAGAGCGCTGCCGATTCACGCACGGGAGGTGAACATGAAGAAGGAAGCGAAGCCCATCACCAAGGCCGACCTCGACGCGCTGAAGCAGGCCGTCGGCAAGGTCACGCCGAAGGCGACCACCGCCAAGGCGGGCGGATCCCGCGTGCACATGGGGACCGTTACCTACACCCGCTAGTGCCATGGCGGTGGGTGACGTCTGACGTCGCCCACCGCCCTGGTCGCTGTGCCCATCGCACCCCTTGGAAGAGGCGAGATGAAGATCGGTTTCCTTGGACACAACGGCTTCGCTCTCGGGGCCGAGGATTCACCGGTCCTCGTGGATCCGATCTTGTACCGCCGCTATGGCGAGGAGTACACCTCGAGCCCGGTCGAGATCTATCCGCCGAGACTGATAGACATCGACCGTATGCCGCGGCCTGCTGCCGTGATCATCAGTCACGAGCACTCCGACCATTTTCACCTGCCATCCCTGAACAAGCTCGACAAGTCGACGCCCATCATCGTCGGACCCACCATGATCGACACCGTTGTCGAATGCATCGAGTCGCTCGGCCTGACCGTCACCCGGTTGCCGTTCGGGGAGCCGGCCAGCTTCGGATCGGTCATCGTCACCCTCTTCCCCCCTGGCCCGGACACGGTGCTCTGGGAGAGCCGCGTGTCGCAGGTCTACGTGCTGGACGCGTCCGAGCCGGACCGGGGCGGCGTCTTCCTGGGAATCGACGCCGCCACGTCCACGGACTTGATCGACGCCGTCTCCTCGGGACGGCTGCCGGCTCCCGGCGTGGTGGCCATGAGCAACAACGCGCAGGTGACCCCGCCCGGCGTGTTCGGGTCCCTGGACTGCTACCGGCCCGCCGGGCAGACCGCCGTCCGCTACCGGGGTCAGGGCTTTCCGGGCCTGGACATCCTCGGGGAGGTTGTCGCGTCGGCGGTGGAGCAGTCGGAGATCTTCCGCGGGGCACACATCCTGCTCTGCGGCGGCGGATTCCTGAAGGACTACGAGCAGATGGGCCCGTTCCCGTTCTCGGAGCAGCAGGAGATGGCGCGCCTGGCCAGGCAGTTGGTGCGGCACATGGACGTGGTGGGCCCCGTTCCCGGCGATGTCGTCGAAGTGCGTGAGCACGGCATCGAGAAGGTCGGGGAGCTGTCGTGGCTCGGCGTCGACCAGGAACGCTTCGCCGAGCTGATCCACCGGCGGGAGAGCTTCCTGGCCAGGCGGGACAGCATCGCGATGCGCTGCATCGAGAACGCTGACGAGGAATCCGAGGACGCGGCGTTCGCCTGCATCGAACGCGAGCTGACGTATCTGAGCCGCGTCCTGCTGCTCAGTGACTTCGGCCGGCGGATGGCCGTTTCGCCGTCGGCATACCCGTTCGTCCTCAAGCTCAAGTATCTGACCCGTCCGGACCGCAGCTTCCGCTTCGATCTCGCCGCCGGGGCGTTCGAGGAGGCAGCGGATCTGCCGCTTGACGACTCCGTCGCCGCGTACCCCGAGGGAATCCTCATCCACGCCGTCGACCTCGCCGCCGTACTCCGTGGCGACCTGCAGTACTGGGATGTCGTCGGCATCGCGATGCGCACGTGGTTCGACGGAGACGCACTGTCCTCGCCGGTGGCGCTCTTCTACGACGCCCTCGGCGAGCAGGTACGCCCGGACCTGTCGTGCCGGGTCTACCAGCAGCAGCTCGAGTACCTCGAGAAGGAGAACGCCTGATGTCCCCCGCATCCCTGACGTTCCTGGGCCACCAGTCGTGGCTGGTGGAGATCGGGGATACCCGTGTCCTCGTCGATCCGGTGCTGACCGACTCGTTCGGCCACTCGGACAGGCTGCGTTTCGAGATCTATCCCGCGCGCCAGGTGGCGGTGGAGAAGATGCCGTCGCTGGATGCCGTGCTGGTCACCAACGAGCATCTGGACCACTTCCACCTCAACTCGCTGGACCTGCTGCCGCCGGAGACCCGCATCC
The DNA here is from genome assembly GCF_036906775.1 of Micromonospora sp. CPCC 205561. Lineage (NCBI taxonomy): Bacteria > Bacillati > Actinomycetota > Actinomycetes > Micromonosporales > Micromonosporaceae > Micromonospora > Micromonospora sp. CPCC 205561. The sequence continues at coordinate 39,868 of NZ_JBAKHV010000035.1, forward strand.
TGATGCCGCGGATGATGCCGAAGGTGTGCGTTCGCGCCCTGGAGGATGCGGGCCGCCAGGTCGAGTTGGTCGAGCTCGGCGCGGTGCGGAGGATCGGCGCGGTCGACGTGGTGTTCGTCCCGGGCGGCCCGGACGCGCCGATGTGGGAGAACCGTGTCGCCAGCGTCTTCGTCCGGCATGCGGAGGAGAAGGTCGGCGGAGTCTTCATCCAGTCCGACACGTCGATCGCGGTTCCCTCGCTGGAAGGCGGATGCGATCCGGACATCGTCGTGGCCACCCACAACGGGCAGGTGCCGCCGGCGGGTCACCTCGGCGCGTTCGACAACATGCTGCCGGTCGGCAGCGCCGATTTCGCTGAGGTCACCGGCCTCCGCCTGCTGCACGGGGTGCTGTCCGACGTCGTGGCGAACTTCCCCTCGGTCCGGTACGTGACCTTCAGCGGGGGCGGCTACGTGCAGGTTCCCGCCAAGCACGGCGAGTTTCTGTGGGGAGACTTCGAGCAGCTGGCCGGTATCGCCAGCCGGCTCTCGCTGACCACCCGGGTGCTGGGAATGAGTCCCGGCCAGACCGTGGTGGTCGGCGACGGGGCGGAGGTGCGCTACTGCCAGGCGGAATGGATCGATCCTGCCGAGCCGTCGCGTCCCGTCGCCCCCAGTGACAAGGAGGCCGTTGCCGAGCCGGACCTGTCCGAGCCGCTGCTGCCCCTGTTCGACGAACAGCTCACGGGCGAGGACCGGGCTCTCGTCGAGTCGGAACTCCAGCTCATGGCTCCGCTGCTGATGCAGGCGAACCTCGGGCGGCATCTGATCACCCAGAACACCTATCTCGACAAGCCGGTCGGCCCGCACAGGTTCGCTGTCCACATGCGCGGCTTCGACGCCGCCGGTGAGGCGGACGACGGCTCACGAACCTTCGTGCTGAACTTCAACAACGGCCGCTTCGAGGAACAGCCGCTGGACCTCCGCGACTGCCTGTTCTCCGTGCCGTCCGGCATCGACGTCAACGCTGTGGACCTTGTCGCCGTGCTCCGGGGCAGGATCCACATCTGGGAACTCGCGGTCAGCCGCATGCGGCAGTGGTACCTGTGCGACAAGTTCGACAGCCCCGTGGGCTTCCTGTACGGCTACTACAGCGAGCAGGTGCGGCCGGAACTGGCCGCGGAGCTCTACCGCAACGTACGGGCCCTTGCGTGGCGATAGTGGTGGTGGGTCCACCTGCCGCGGGCAAGTCGACGGTCGCTGGTGTCCTGGCCGCTCGCCGGGGCCTGGAGGTCGCCTGCTTCGACGAGGATCCTCCGCGTTGGTACGGAAAGTTCGGTTACACCGAGCAGGCCGCCGATGACGCGTACGCCAGCGGTGGCCTCTCCGCTTGGCACGCCTATACCGCCCGCCACGAGGTGCGCGCACTGGCTGAGGCGGTCACGGCCACCGAGGGGGTGGTCGACACGGGCGGGGGCGTCGCCCTCCAGCGCGGCGGGTCGATCGAGGAACGTATGCTGCGTAGCGCCCTCGACCGGGCGGATTTCGCCGTCCTGGTCTGTCCTCATCCGGAGGATCCGGATCAGGCAGCAGATGTTCTGGCGCAACGTCTTCTGTCCCGCGAGCCGGGTGGCGTGCCGGGCGACTGGCACCAGCCAGACGGTGTCGCGCTGCTCCAAGGTCTGATCCGGGCTTCGCTGGCGCTGAAGGAGAGCGTGGACCTGCTGATCGACACGGCCAACGGCGAACTTCATGAGCGGCATCGGCTACGGCCCGCTACTTCCGAGGTAATTTGATGTTCAACGCGTCCCTGCTCACTCCGCTGCGGTTGCCGAAGTTCCGGCGGGTCTGGATCGGCCAGCTCACCAACGTCATCGGTGACGCCCTCTACACCGTGGCGGTCGCGCTGTTCCTGCTGCCACGCGAGGATGCCGCTCAGGCGGTGGGTCTGGTACTCGGGATGACGGCTCTGGGAGGCGTCGTCTCGCTGTTGATCGGCGGTGCCCTGGCGGACCGGCACCGCCGATCTCGAATGATCATCATTTCCGACCTGATCCGCGCCGCTGCGGTTCTGGGCATCATCCTCGTCGGCAACGACGCGCCGCTGGTGGTGCTCGGCGCGCTGTCCGCGGTGCTCGGTATCGGCAGCGGTTTCTACCGTCCCGCCTACGGGGCGATCCTGCCGTCGCTGGTGCCGGAGGAGATGTTGGCGAGCGCCAACGGCCTGCGGTCCCTGGTGAACCGCTTCGGTGTCATCGTCGGCGCCGCGCTCGGCGGGGCCGTGGCGGCGGCGTTCAGCCCGACCTGGGCGCTCGGAATCAACATCGTCACCTTCCTCGTCAGCATCGTCACACTGCTCCGACTGAATGAGCCGGCTCCCAGTCCGGAGGGCCAGGGCTCCTCGCTCGCAGCCGACATCAAGGACGGTTTCGCCTACGTCATCCGGGTGCCGTGGATGGCCGGTGTGATGCTGCAGGGCACGCTGCACATGGCGATGGTGGCGGCGCCCGTCGCGGTGATGCTGCCCATCCTGACCGGGCCCGAGGGCTGGTTCGGCTACATTTCGGCGGCTGAGGGGGGCGGGGCCTTCCTGGGCGCGATGCTGGCCTCGTCGATCCGTACGCGTTCGCCGGGCTGGGTGGCGACCTTCGTGCTGCTGCTCCAGCTTCCGCAGACCGTCCTGCTGGCGATGGACGGGCATCCGGCGTTGATCCTCGTCGCCTCCGCGCTGACCGGTTTCGGACTGGCCACGTTCGCGGTGCTGTGGACCACCGCGCTGCAGAGGACCGTCCCGCGTGGGCGGCTCGGGCGGGTGTTCTCCATCGATCAGCTGACCGTCTTCGGCCTGATGCCCGTGGGATACCTCCTGGCCGGCTGGCTCCTGGAAGGGCTGGGTCCCGCCACCCTGGGTTGGGTGGCGACGGTGATCCTGGTCGTGTCGACCCTGATGGTGCTTCCGCTGCCAGGGCTGCGCCGGCTGGGCATGGAGGAGGAACGGGTGCCCGATCTGGCGGTCGAGGGTGTGGGGCGATGAGTGAAACCGAGTGGCACCCGGAAGCCGGTCGTCTCCTCGGCCTGGAACCGGTGCTCTACAGGGACCTGCCGATGATGGTGGCGCCCGCCCCCGCCGATACGGAAATCGCCGTGTGGTGGCCCCAGCCGAACGAGATGCCCTCGCTCACCGCGTCCTGGAGGGATGCCACCGCCACCCGGCTGCTGCACGCCGTCTACCTGTCCGAGGCCGGCGGAGAACCGCGGTGAGGGCCATCTTCGAGGGTGGACGCAGCTGGCGCGTCCACTCCGCCGGCGGGGTCAGGGTGGCGGTGGACCCGGCCTGGCTCGATGACGTGGGATGGACCGACTCCTACCGCTACGTGTTCCACCCACCCAGACACATCGACCACAGCACGATGCCGCCGGTCGACGCTGTGGTCATCACCGGTGCCCGCCCGGAACAGCTGGACCTCCAGACGCTTCACCAGCTCGATCGGCAGGTGGTGGTCGTGGTGAGCCCGCTGCTGCCGGCGGTGGCCGCCGAAGCGATCGAGGTCCTGGGGTTCGTCGCGATCCGCGGGTACGTCGACCACGATGTGTCCGTCGGTGACCTTGCGCTGCGATTCGTGGCGCCGGCGCCGGTCAGTACCGCGGCCCTGCCGACCGCCGGGCTCATGGTCCGCGAGACCGGGTGCCCGTCGGCGTTCTACCTGCGCGGCGACGGTCCCCGCCGAGGCGATGAAGTGCCGTCGGACGAGGGCTCGGTGTTCGAGGTGCGTCACGGCGGGGCCGAGCGGGCGCCCTCGTCAGATGGCGACGGGCTGCACCTCGGCAGCGGCGTCCGGCACCCGGCGGTCGACCGGTCGGTGTTCGACGGTTGGGTGGCGCGGGGCTCCGAGTCCGGGGCTGCCGCACCGTGCGTGGTCCGTGCCGGTGACGCCTGGGACATCGACGTGCTCGTGAAGCCGGCAGCCCCCGCGGAGTGGGTCTCGCCCGGCCACGAACAGGAGCTGGGTGAGCTTCCGCTCCCCCTGTCCGCACGGCCGAGAAGCGACGGCGAAGGACGCCACCGCCACGAACTCGTGCTCGACGAGCTTCCGGGCCTGGCGAGGGAGCTGACGCTGTACCCGCCGGGCGGCCCACGGCGCGCGCACTGGGCGCAGGGCACCCACGACGGCCTCGGGCCCAAGACCTTCCTGCTCACCCTCATCGAAGGTCCGGCGGGTACCCGCTGCCAGTACGCGCTCGACGTCACGCGGTCCGGGTTCGTGCCGTTGCATGAAGCCGCCGAGACGGCCCAGGACCGGTTTCCGTGTGGACTCACCCTCTGCTTCGACGATTTCGTCGCCGTACTGCGAGGCGAGCTCTACGCCGCGGACGTGTTCGCGTCGTCCCACGTGTGGAGCCGTGACGCGGATCCCGAAGACGTTCGGCAGGCCCTGGCGGACCTGTTCAGCGTCGCCCGACCGCAGCTCTTCAGACGTGTGCTGATATCCCGGGCCAACGCGCTCGTGGCCGGGTGGGCGCCAGCGGCACTGCTCGAGGTGCGGGAACTGGACGTGACCCCGTGACGGTATCGATCAGCCGCGTCTCGTCCGTCGTCATCTTCTCCGAGGAGTGGCTTGCCGTCGCGCACTGGTGGGCCGGCCTCACGCGGCAACCGCTGGTCCGCTTCCCCCGTTCGGCGTCGATCGACCTGGCCGGGGTCGAGATCGTGTTCTCCCCGACGGACGAACGCAATCCTCCTGGCGGTTCGCCGCTGCCGTACCTGGAGGTCGCGGACTTCAACGACGCCCGCCGTGAACTCGCCAACCGGGGCTGCCTGGAGATCCACCGGCCGCTGGCCGTGCAGGGTGGCCGGCAGATCACCCAGTTCCGCGATCCCTTCGGCAACATCTTCGGCATCGAGGGCGCCCTGTCCGGGCCGGACGAGCTGTGGCCGGAGGTGGTGCAGGAGATGCGGGAGCTGAGGGAACTCTATGAGTGAACGCGCCCGCGTCGCGGCGACCTGGAGAACGGCCGGCGTCGACCCACCCGCGGCGCCGCCGAGGGAACACCTCGCCCGACACCACGGACAGACCCGCAGCGACCCGTGGCAGTGGATGGAGGACCTGTTCACCCCCGAGGTCTTCGCCGTCGTCCAGGCCAACAACGCCTACACCACGGCGATCCTGGAGTCGCTGGAGAGCACGGCCGCGGACGCCGAGGCGCAGATCAGGTCCTGGACACCGCAGGGCACCCGATCGGTGCCCGTCGCGAAGGGGCAGTGGCTCTACTACAGCCGTACGGCCGACGGATCCGCGGCGGTGCTCCGCTGCCGCAGCCTGGTCGGCCCCGACTCGGGCGAGGCCGTGCCGCAGACCGAGCAGATCGTGCTCGACGAGGCCGCGCTGTCAGCCGGGCAGCCGCACTTCGCGCTCGGGGTCTACGACGTCTCGCCGGACGGCCGGCTCCTGGCGTACGCCGTCGACCTCGTCGGCGACGAGCGGTTCCGCCTGCGTTTCCGGGACGTCGCCGCCGGCTCCGAGCTGCCCCTCGAAGTCGACGGGGTCACGTACGGAGGCGCCTGGGACGCCGCCGGCGAGCACTATTTTCACCTCGTCACGGACGCCAGCGGCCGGGCGTTCCAGGTATGGCGTCTCACCCTGGCGACGGGCGAGCGGACCCTGGTGTACGAGGAGCCGGACGAGTCGTCGTGGCTGACCGTCGAGCTGTCACGTAGTGAGAGGTACGTCTTCATCGAGTCGGACAGTCACGTCGGCAACCAGATCCTCGCGATCGACGCGCTGGCGTCACAGTCCGAACCGTTCCTCCTGGGGCCGGCACGACGTGCCGGCACGCGTATTCGGGCCGACCACCGGGAGGGGCAGTTCTGGATCCTGGCCAACTCCGGTGACGAGGCTTCCCGGCTGTGGCACTGCCCGGTCACGGCCACGGCGGAGCTGACCGAGGTGGTGTTCGGCGACGCGCGGGAGACGAAGCTGCTGACCGTCGACGCGTTCGCGGGGCACGTGGTCCTGCAGACGTACTCGCCCGGCCACCGGGGGATACGGGTCGTCGACGCCGGGCATGTCGTGACCGACCTGCCGCTGCCCGCCGCAACGACGTGGGTGAGTGTGAACGGCAATCCGGACCACCACTCGCGGCTGGTACGGTTCACGGCCTCCTCGGTCGTCTGCCCGCCGATCACCGCGGCGTACGACCCGCACAGCCGCAGCACCGACATCGTGCACAGGGCGGTGGTTGCCGGTTGGGATCCGGCCAGGTACGAACAACTCGACCTGGTGGCCCACGGTCGTGACGGGACGGCGGTGCCGTTGACCGTGGTGCGGCAACGCCGCAGCGCCGGTGCGCCACCACCACCGGGCGCGGTGCTCGAGGTCTACGGTGCCTACGGTGCCGTCGTACCGCTGGACTTCGATCCCGCGCGTCTGCCGATCCTCGCCCGTGGCGGCATCTACGCGTTCGCCCATGTTCGCGGTGGCGGGGAGGGCCCGCCGGGTTGGCACGAGGCGGGCCGTGGTGAGCACAAGGCGACCGGTGTGGACGACTATCTGGCCTGCGTGGAGGCACTGGTCCGCACCTGTGACCTACCCCCGGGGCGCGTCGTCGCCAGCGCCGCGTCCGCCGGTGCTCTCGTCGCGGCCGCCGCTGTCAACACCTCGCCGGAATCGTTTGCCGGGCTGGTGCTCGACGTTCCGTTCGTCGACCCGCTCGGCACCCTGCTCGACTCCGAGGCGGCGCTCACCACCGTCGACCGGGCGGAGTGGGGCAACCCGCTGACCGACGCGCGCGCGTACGCCGCCATCAGCGCCTACGCGCCGTACGACAACGTCTCCTCCCGCGAGTACCCGCCGGTGCTGGTGTTCGCCGCGCTGAACGACAGCAGGGTCGGGGCGCACGAAGCGCTCAAGTACGTGTCCCGCCTGCGCGATCAGGCCCACGGCGGGCCGTTCCTGCTGTCGACGGACCTGTCGGCCGGCCACTGCGGCAGCACCGACCGCGACGCACGTAAGCGAAAGGCGGCGCTCGTCTGCGCCTGGGCATTGAAGGCACTCGACCAGGTGCCGTGACGCTTCCTCCTGAAAGGACCCGATCGTGTCGAGACGACCTGTTCCACCTCCCGATCGCCTGCTCGCGGGGATGCACGGCGAGGCGGACCACCGAGGTTTCCTCGCCACGCACGTGGCCTTCCGGGACGAGACCGGAGCGCCCGTACTCAAACTCGTGGACACCGACAAGTCCGTGCTCTGCATGGTGGAGCGGCGGTGTCAGGCATGCGGGTTCGACATCGCCCGTAACGACCTGATCATTTTCGTCGGCTACAGCGAGGACGTGACCTTCAAGGAGCCGCCGCTGCACCTCGACTGCGGTGTCTACTCGCTGGGCATGTGCCCGGCCCTCATCACCCGTCATCGCCGCGAGCAGCTGCTCATCGTGGTCTGCCGGGACTACGAGTTCCTACCGAGAAGCGAAGGCAGACCGCCCCGGTGCCGGCCGCTGCCCGCGGCCGACGAACACGGCCGCGAGGTGCCGCCCGTCGAGTACACCGTCGAGGAACTCCACCGGATGCTCGCCGATCGGGCGTCGGGCCAGCACGAGTGATCATCCGATCGGCATCACCGAGCTGGTGAGCAGGTCGGCCACCTCCGCCGGCAGCTCCAGGTCGACGCTGTCGAGCTGGGCCCGCACCTGGTCGGCGTCACGTGCGCCGAGAAGCACACCGGCGACCCCAGGGCGGTCACGGACCCAGGCCAGCGCCACCTCGGCGCAGCTGCGGCCCAGCGCCCTCGCGACGAGGTCGAGTACCTCGATCGCCGGCGGCACCTCGGGAGCGGACAGAAAAGGCGCGATGAACGGGGAGTACCTGGGATCGGCGCCTCTGGTACCGGGCGGCACACCCCGGTGATACTTCCCCGTCAGGATCCCGCTGGCCAGTGGCGACCACGCCAGCACCCCCGCACCGTACTCACGGACACGCTCCGCGACGGCTTCGGCCGCCCGGACCAGCAGCGAGTACTGGAGCTGCACCCCGCTGATGGGCATGCCGATCCGCTCCGCGACCGCGAATGCCTCGTCCACCTGGCGGGGCGCGTAGTTACACAATCCCACCGCCCTGGCGCGGCCCGAATCACGTGCGACACGTAGCGCCTCGACGCTTGCCGACAGTGGTGTCGCGTCGCTCCAGGCGTGCAGCTGCCACAGGTCGACATGGTCCGTACCGAGACGCCGCAGCGACGCGTCGAGCTGGGCCAGCAGGGCATCGGGAGTGGTGTCCACGCCCTTCGCGGTCACGCCGGCCTTGGTGCCGACCAGGACGGCGTCACGCGGCACCGACGTGAGCAACCGGCCGAGGACGCGCTCGGCGTTACCGTCGGCATAGACGGCCGCGGTGTCGACGAGCGTGCCGCCCGCATCGAGGAAGCACCACAACTGCTCCCGTGCGGCGTCCTCGGCGGTCTCGTGGCCCCACGTCCACGTGCCCAGGCCGTAGGCGGAAACGGCCAACTCGCCAAGGGGCCTCAGCTGCATCCTCTGCCACTCACACCGGCACGCCGCAGCGGCGGCGCAGGTCAGCGGGGAGCGCGTCGACCACCCCGCTGCTCACCAGATCGGACCGGAACCGCTGTGCCAGGTCGTCATTGACGGCCGTCCGTTGCCGCAGCACCGGAGACGTCACCACGGACTGCCGGGGAAGGCCGAGGTACTCAAGGACACCGTTGACCGATCCCGCCAGATCGTCAACCAGCTCCTCGTAACTCAGGGTGTAGGACGCCGCGTCGCGCTCGGCGAAGAACGGGCTCCACCCATGCTCGATGACCGCCAACGCCTGCAGGATGTCCAACAGGACTTCGAAGTCGTAAGCCGGGGTCCCCGCCACGGCGTCGCGAAATTCGTCGTCGGTGTCGCCCGTCCCGGCCCAGCGCACGTAGACCTTGGTCACCGAGGCGAGATAGCTGGACACCGTCTGGAGGACCAGGTCGTCGCGGTAGAGGCGGATGAACCGAACATCCTGCCGGCCTTCGAGAACGGCGAGCGGATCGACACCGAGGTTGTCACGCGACCACTCGACCTGGTTCCAGTGCAGCTTGAGGGCGAGCACTCCGCCGCTGTCCGCCTCGGCGCGCACTCTGCGGAGATACGCTGACGGGTCCGTCAGCCGCGGCTCGTCCATCGTGGACTGCGGTGCGCGCAGGTTCCAGGTGCCGGCCAGGTGGTGGATGCGTGGACGGCCGAACCACTCCCGCGGTGAACCGGCGCCCGGAACACGCCCCAGGGCCTCGCAGAGGTAGGTGCTGCCGACGCGGGGAGTGGCGCAGACAACGTAGGTCAGCGGCACCGGCGACCTACTTGATCGCGATGATGGCAAGAAGAAAGCCCAGGCGGGCGAGCGCGTTGACGCCGGTCGTCCCCGGCTCCACGGGAACCCGCTCGATCACGATTCGCCGATAGTGGCTGTAGAGTTTTTCCTGTTGAACCTCGTCGATGGTCGGCAGGATCCAGAACAGCGCGACGGCGGCACCCGGCCTGAGGTGCGATGCGGCCTCGACGAGGAAGGAGACATTCTCGTCGACCAGGGCGGGCACATCCTCGGCATAGGTGTCGAAGAAGATCCCGTCGGCCTCCGCGAACAGGCCTGTCTGATTCTGCCAATAGTCGTGCACGGGCCGGATGTCAGCCTGGGGGCGCTCGGCCCGCCACTGCTGGAGGCGCTCGAACATCTCCGGGTGGGGTTCGATGATGGTGTGGCGCTCGATCTTCTGGTTCTGGAGAGCACCCGCGGAGATCCCCATGCCGAAGCCGACCTCGATGATGCGGGTCCGCTCCAGGTTTGCGAGCAGGATCTCTGCCATCCGTTGCATGAGCGGGGTCTCCCACCGCTTCATCACCTTGTAGTGGTCGTCGACGACGAGTTGATCGGCTTCAAGACGCGAGGGGAGGCGATGCCAGCCTGAATCGGGCTTCACGGCAGCCAAGTTAGCACCATCCGCGCCGTCGCGTGGGGCACCGAATCCGCCGCCGCGCGCAGGATCGGTGGGTGATGCCGGACAATTTTGGGAGCGCGTTCCGTCGGCGGGCGGCGATGATCGTAGAAGACGTGCCTCGATGTAGGACTTCTATCTCCAGTTCGTGTCGGGCCGGGCGCGGGTGTGGGCCGACCCGGTCGTGAGGGTGCGAAGAACGTCTCGGCGAGGGCGTTGTCGTGCCTGTCGGCGACCGAACCGGGATGCCGCGGGAACGTGGGGTGCGGCCGAATTCGAGCGACGTGTAACGGGTTCCGCGATCCGCATGGCGAACCGGCCGGGGAGTGGGCTCGACCGGTGGGCTCAGCGCGTCGGGACCAGCAGGGCGTGCAGGGTCTGCGGATCCGTCACCTCGGGCAGGTCGAGGGCGGCGAGCCAGGCCGCCGCGGCCGCACCGTCGCCGGCCGAGTGCAGCGGCGCGTCCGGCCACCGCCGGCCGACCTGCGCCCGTACCGCCGAGGCGAGCGGGGTGTCGCCGGTCAGCAGGCCGCCGCCGAGGACGATCGGGGAGGCGTCGCCGGCCGGCCGGATCCGCGCGGCGCTCTCCGCCAGGTGCGCGGCGGCCTCGCCGATCAGCCCGCGGGCGACCGGTTCGCCGTCGACGGCGGCGGCCACCACCAGGGGCGCCAGCCGGGCCAGTTCCACGGGGGGCCGCCGGGTCACCGCCTGGACCAGCGCGTCGACGGTGTCGCGGGGGCGGGCCGCCACCTCGGCGGAGCCGAGCAGTTCGGTGAGCACCGTGGCGGCCAGCCGGCCGGGCCGGTGCGCCCGGTCCAGGTCCGCCAGTAGCCGGCGGACGGCCTCCCGGCCCAGCCAGAAGCCCGAGCCGGCGTCGCCGAGCAGCCAGCCGTGGCCGTCGGCGACCCGGTCCAGCCGCAGCTCGCGGACCCCGGCGGCGATCGCCCCGGTGCCGGCGATCAGCACGGTGCCCTCGGGACTCGCGGTGCCCGAGGCGTACGCGACCAGCGCGTCGCCGTGCACGGTGCAGGGGCAGCGCAGGCCGGCGTCGCGCCAGGCCCGGTCGAAGGCGTCCCGGCCGGCGGGATCCGCGAGCAGGCGCCCCGCCCCGGCCAGCCCGATCGTGCCGGCCCGCACCCGGGCCGGGTCGACGTCGGCGAGCGCCTGCCGCAGGGCGGTCAGGAGTTCGCCGGCGGCCCGCTCGGCGCCGTGGCTGGTGGGGTTGCCGCCGCCCGCGCGGCCGCCGCCCAGCCGCCGTCCGTCCAGGGCGAGGGCGACCGCCCGGGTGGACGTACCCCCGACGTCGAGGCCGACCACGACGGTGTCGGACATCCGCATCCACCCCTCTGATCGACGCCGCGTTCATGCTGGTCGGCCCGGCGGCGGGGGGCAAGGGGCGAACCGCCTCCCGGAGTGTGCAGCAGGTAACAGTTTGAAAACTTCGCCCACGGTCTTGACACGGAGGGGCCTTCAGTAAGAACTTTTACCACTAACAGTTAACAGTCTTTTCGGAAAGGCGTCCCATGGTTGATCACGAGGTGGACACCTCCGCGGGGACCGCGGTGGTCGACGCCGGCGCGGTCGACCGGCGGGGCGCCCTCGGCGTCGCCTCCGACGGCGTGCTGGCGCGGGTCCGGGCCGGCGCGGGCGGCCTGACCGGCGCGCTGCGCCGCGTCGCCGAGCACGTGCTCAGCGACCCGGAGGCCGCCGCCCGGGCCACGATCGTGGAGCTGGCCGAGCGCAGCGGCACCTCCCCGGCGACGATCACCCGGTTCTGCCGGGCCATGGGCTTCGAGGGCTACGCCGACCTGCGGCTGGGCATCGCCGCGGAGACCGGCCGGGCCCGCTCGGCCGGCTGGACCGTCGACATCGGACGCGAGATCCAGCCCGGTGACCCCCTCTCCCGGGTCCTCGACCAGATCATGGCCGCCGACACCCGGGCCATGCACGACACCGCCGCACTGCTCGACCTCGCCGAGGTGGAACGGGCCGCCGTGGCCATCGCCGGGGCGTCCCGGGTGAACATCTTCGGCGCCAGCGGCAGCGCGCTGGTCGGCGAGGAGATGCAGTTCAGCCTGCACCGCATCGGGGTGGCCGCCTGGGCCTGGAACGACGTGCACGAGGGGCTCGCCAGCGCGGCGCTGCTGCGCCCGCGCGACGTGGCGCTCGGCATCTCGCACACCGGCCAGACCCGGGAGACCATCGAGATGCTCGCCGAGGCGGGCAGCCGGGGCGCGACCACCGTGGCGCTGACCGGATTCCCGCGCTCGCCGCTGGCCGAGCTGGCCGACATCGTCCTGCTCACCGCCAGCCAGGCCACCACCTTCCGCCCCGACGCGCTCTCCGCGCGGCACCCGCAGCTGGTCGTGCTCGACCTGCTCTACATCGCCGTCGCCCAGCGCACCCACGACCGCGCCCACGCGGCCTTCCGGCGTACCGCCCAGGCCGTCGACGGGCACAAGGCCGCGAAGGGGGCCAACGCATGATCAGTGCCCAGGGGTACGCCGACGCCGTCCGGCCGGTGCTCGACCGCCTGGTCGACGCCAGCGCCGACGGGATCGGCGCCGCCGCCGACCTGATCGCCACGAGCCTGCGCTCCGGCGGGGTGCTCCAGGCGTTCGGCGCCGGCCACTCGGAGGCGTTCGCCGCCGAGCTGGTCGCCCGGGCCGGTGGGCTGGTGCCCACCAACCGGCTCTCCCTGCACGACCTGGTGCTGCACGGCGACGCCCCGCGCGACGTGCTCGCCGACCCGAAGCTGGAGCGCGACCCGGCGGTCGCCCACCAGCTCTACGCGCTGGCGGCCCCGCAGCCTGAGGACGTGTTCGTGGTGGCGTCCCAGTCCGGCATCAACGGCTCGGTGGTCGAGCTGGCGGAGCTGGTCACCGAACGCGGTCACCCGCTGATCGCGGTCACCTCGGTCGCACACACCGCACGGGTCGCCCCACGGCACCCGTCCGGTCGGCGGCTCGCCGATCTCGCCGACGTCGTGCTGGACAACGGCGCGCCGTACGGCGACGCACTGCTGCCGCTCGAGGGCGGCGGCGCGGTCTGTGCGGTCTCCTCGGTCACCGCGGCGCTGCTGGCGCAGCTGCTGACCGCCGAGGTCGTACGACGGTTCCACCAGGCCGGAGAGGCGCCCCCCATCTACCTCTCCGCCAACGTCCCCGGCGGGGACGAGCACAACCACGCCCTCGAGTCGCGGTACGCCGGGCGTCTCCGGCGGACCGCCTGACCCGAACATCCCAAGGAGAGACGACGATGTCGAATACCCCCGACAGCCCGGCCGACCTGAGCCGCCGGACCGTGCTGCGCCGGGCCGCCGCGGTGGGCCTGCTCGCCACCCCGGCCGCCGGTCTGCTGAGCGCCTGCGCGACCAGCGGCGGCGACAAGGAGAACGAGCAGGTCGCGGGCGGCGCCAAGAGCGCCACCAACCCGCTCGGGGTGGCCGAGGACGCCCCGATCGAGGTGGTCATCTTCAACGGCGGCTACGGCGAGAAGTACGCCACCGACGTGCACCAGCCGCTCTACAAGAAGGCGTTCCCGAAGGCCGAGGTCAAGCACCAGTCGACCCAGGCCGTCTCCACCGTCCTCCAGCCCCGGTTCGCCTCGGGCAACCCGCCGGAGTTCGTGAACAACTCCGGCGAGAAGCTGATGGACTTCGGCGCACTGGTCGCCGACGGCCAGCTCCAGGACCTCACCGAGCTCTGGGACGCCCCGTCGGTCGACGACCCGAACAAGAAGGTCCGGGACACGGTCGTTCCGGGCACCGTCGACGCCGGTTCGTTCAACGGCAAGCCGTACGTCCTGTACTACGTCTCCACCGTCTTCGGCATCTGGTACTCGGGCAAGCTGTTCAAGGACAACGGCTGGGCGCCGGCGAAGGACTGGTCGGAGTTCACCGCCCTGCTCGACAAGATCAAGGCCAAGGGCATCACCCCGTACGGCTACGCCGGGGCGAACGCCGCGTACTACCAGTGGAACGTGATCCTCACCCACGCGGCGAAGATCGGCGGCACGGACGTGCTGAAGAACATCGACAACCTGGAGGACGGCGCCTGGCAGCAGGACGCGGTCAAGCAGGCCGCCGAGGCGTGGGCCGAGATCGGTGCCAAGTACACCGACAAGAGCTTCGAGGGGCTCAAGCACACCGACGTGCAGCTGCGGCAGAACCAGTACAAGCTGGCGTTCTACCCCAGCGGCGACTGGCTGGAGGGCGAGCAGAAGAAGGACACCCCGTCCGGCTTCGAGTACCAGCTGATGCCGGTGCCGAGCCTGTCCGCGTCGGACAAGCTGCCGGCCACGGCGCTGCGGGCGACCGCCGGTGAGGGCTACTTCGTCTCGGCCAAGAGCAAGAACCCCAAGGGCGGCCTGGAGTACATGCGCCAGATGCTCTCGGTGGCCGGCGCGAAGGGCTTCACCGAGGTGGTCAAGGCCCCGACCGTGGTCACCGCCGGCTCGGAGGGCTTCGCCTTCCCGCCCGGTGTGGCCAGCTCGCAGAGCGCGCTCAAGGCCGCCGGCCAGGACGTGTTCAACCTGTACTTCGACGGCTGGTACAAGGAGCTCGACACGGAGGCCCGCACGGCCACCAACGAGCTGATGTTCGGCCGGATCAAGGCGGACGCCTTCGTGGAGCGGATCCAGAAGCGTGCCGACGCGATCAAGAAGGACAGCTCCATCACCAAGTTCAAGCGCTGATCGGAGCGGGGTCATGCGGCACGGCAAGTATCCGTTCGTGATCGGGTTCCTCTTCGTCCCCGTCACGCTGTACGTCGTCTTCGTCATCGCGCCGTACGCGCAGGCGTTCCAGATCTCGATGACCAACTGGCGGGGGCTCTCGGCCCCGCAGTGGGTGGGCTTCGACAACTACCGGAGGTTGTTCGACGACGTCAACTTCTGGAAGGCGGTCCAGCACCACGGCGTACTGCTGCTTGCCCTGCCGCTGATCACCATTGCCATCGCGTTGTTCTTCTCCTTCCTGCTCAACGTGGGCGGAAAGAGCAGCGGCGGGCAACGCCAGGGGGTCTGGGGGTCGAAGTTCTACCGGGTGGTGTTCTTCTTCCCCCAGGTCCTGGCGGTGGCAATCATCGCGGTGCTGTTCCAGACGGTCTACCGGCCGAACGAGTCCGGCCTGATCAACGGCGTGCTGATGAAGCTCGGCTTCGACCCGGTGCTCTTCCTGGTCCGGCCGAACCTGGCGCTCTGGTCGATCATCGCGGTGCTGGTCTGGCAGGCGGTCGGCTTCTACGTGGTGCTCTTTTCGGCGGGCATGGCCTCCATCCCGGGCGAGATCTACGAGGCCGCCGAGATGGACGGGGCCAGCCGGGTGACGCTCTTCTTCCGGGTCACCCTGCCGCTGCTCTGGGACACCCTCCAGGTCGCCTGGGTCTATCTGGGCATCGCCGCGTTCGACGCGTTCGCCATCGTCTCGGTGCTCTCGGTCGACGGCGGCGGCCCGGACGGCGCCACCACCGTCCTGGCCATGGAGATCTACCGCAACGCCTTCGTCTACTCGAAGTACGGCTACGCCTCGGCCATGGGCGTGGCGCTGTTCTTCCTCACCCTCACGTTCGCGGCGTTGACGCTGCGGCTGACCAAGCGGGAAAGCGTGGAGTATTGATGAACCCGCAGACGACGCTGCCGCCGACACCGGCGGCGCTACCGCCGAAGACCGTGAAGCCGGGCGCCGCGGGTGGGCGCGGAGGCAGGAGCCGGCGCTCGGAGGTACGGCTCTTCGCCAACCTCGGGCACGTGGCGCTCGCGGTCTGGGCGGTGATCGTGATCGTGCCGATCCTCTGGACCTTCCTCGCCTCCTTCAAGAACACCACGGAGATCTTCAGCAGCCCGTGGACCCTGCCGGCCGAGCTGCGCTTCGAGAACTACGCCCGGGCGTGGAACAAGGCGAACGTCGGCCGGTACTTCCTGAACAGCGTGATCGTGGTGGCGTGCAGCACGTTCGGCACCATGCTGTTCGGCTCGATGGCCGCGTACGTGCTGGCCCGCTACAAGTTCTGGGGCAACCGGGCGATCTACTACCTGTTCGTCTCGGGGCTCGGGTTCCCGGTCTTCCTGGCCCTCGTGCCGCTCTTCTTCGTGGTGCGCAACCTGGGGCTGCTGGACACCCACACCGGCGTCGTCCTGGTCTACATCGCCTACTCGCTGCCGTTCACGGTCTTCTTCCTGGCCGCGTTCTTCAAGACGCTGCCGTCGTCGGTCGCCGAGGCGGGGATGATCGACGGCTGCTCGCACACCCGGCTGTTCTTCCAGGTGATGATGCCGATGGCGAAGCCGGGCCTGATCAGCGTCGGGATCTTCAACATCATCGGCCAGTGGGGGCAGTACCAGCTGCCGCTGGTGCTGCTCTCCAACGCCAAGGACAAGTGGGTGCTGACCCAGGGCATCGCCGACATCTCGGTGAACGCCGGCTACGAGGCCGACTGGTCGGGCCTCTTCGCGGCCCTGACCATCGCCATCCTCCCGATGATCCTCGTCTACGCGATCTTCCAGCGGCAGATCCAGTCCGGCCTGACCTCCGGCGCGGTGAAGTGATCCGGTCGGGTCACGGGTGCCAGGAACGCCACAGGGCCGCGTACGGGCCGCCGGCCCGGACCAGCTCGTCGTGACTGCCGAGCTCGGTGATCCGACCCTCCTCCAGGACCGCCACCCGGTCGGCGTCGTGGGCGGTGTTGAGACGGTGCGCGATCGCGATGACCGTCCGCCCGGTGAGCAGGGCGGCCAGGGCCCGCTCGGTGCGCCGGGCGGTGGTCGGGTCGAGCGCGGCGGTCGCCTCGTCGAGGATCAGGGTGTGCGGGTCGGCGAGCACCAGCCGGGCCAGCGCGAGCTGCTGCGCCTCGGCGGCGCCGAGCGGGTGCGCCCCGTCACCCAGGAGGGTGTCGAGGCCGTCGGGCAGGCGGGCGTGCCAGTCGGCGCCCACCGTGGCCAGCGCCGCGCGCATCCGGTCGTCGCAGGCGTCCGGGGCGGCGAACGCGAGGTTGTCGCGTAGCGAGCCGATGAAGACGTGGTGCTCCTGGGTGACCAGGGCGATGCGTCGCCGGCGCTCGGCCGGGTCCAGGTCGGTCACCGGGCAGCCGCCGACGCTGACCACCCCCTCGCTGGGCGCGTCGATGCCGGCGAGCAGCCGGGCGAGGGTGGACTTCCCGGCCCCCGACGGGCCGACGAGCGCCAACCGCTCGCCGGGCCGGACGTCGAGGTCGATGCCGTGCAGCACGTCGGGCCCACCGGCGTACGCGAACCGG
The DNA here is from genome assembly GCF_036906775.1 of Micromonospora sp. CPCC 205561. NCBI lineage: Bacteria > Bacillati > Actinomycetota > Actinomycetes > Micromonosporales > Micromonosporaceae > Micromonospora > Micromonospora sp. CPCC 205561. The sequence continues at coordinate 57,076 of NZ_JBAKHV010000035.1, forward strand.
ACGCCCCGGACGACCAGCCGCTCGTCCGTCGGCGCGGTCGCCCGGCCGGGCGACTCCGCCGGCACCTCGCCGACGCCGAGCACCCGGGCGAACGAGGCGAAGCCGCGCTGCGCCTGCTCCGTCCACTGGAGGATCCGGTCCAGCGGCTCGATGGCCTGTTGCAGGTAGAGCGCGGCGGCGACCACCGCGCCGAGGGAGACCTCGCCCCGCGCGAGCAGCAGGCCGCCGACCAGCAGCAGCGCGGCCACCGGCAGCGGGTAGCTCGCCTCCACCACCGTGAAGAAGACGGTGCGCAGCGCCAGGGTCGCCCGCCGGGCGGCCCAGACCCGGGCGATGCGCGCGGTGCCGTGCCCGACCCGTTCGTCGGTGAGCCGGAACGCCTCGACCGTGCGGGCGCCCGCCGCGGTGGTCGTCAGCGTCTCGGTCAGCTCGGCGGCGGCCGCCCCCTCGGCCAGGTACGCCGGGCTGGCCCGCCGCAGGTACCACCGGGTCACCAGGACGATCGTCGGCAGCCCGGTCAGCGCCGCCAGCCCCAGCAGCGGGTGCAGCAGGAAGACCGCCCCGAAGAGCAGCGTCAGCTGCACCGAGGCGATGACGATGGTGGGCACCACGTCCCGGACGGTGGTGCCGACCGTGGACACGTCGACCGAGCTGCGCGTCGCGAGGTCCCCGGAGCCGGCCCGCTCGACGACACCGACGGGCAGGTTCAGCGTCCGCTCGACGAACTCCTCGCGCAGCCGGGCCACGGCCCGCTCGCCGAAGCGGTGGCCGGCGTACTGCGCGTACCGCGAAAGCAGGGTCTGGACCAGCACGGCTCCGCCGATCGCCAGGGCGAGGCGGTCGACGGTGGCGACGTCCGTGCCGGCGGAGACCCGGTCGACGATGGTGCCGAGCAGCCAGGGCGGGGCGAGCCCGGCGACCGTGGCGGCCGCGTGCAGCGCCAGTACGACGCACACGGCGCGCCGGTCCCGGGCGATCAGCCCGCGTGTCGCCCGGCGCACGGCGGACCGGTCGGCGACCGGCAGCCCGTTCACCGCAGCGCCTGCTCGGCGTCGGCGTCGCCACGGGCCACGAGCCGCCGGTAGGCGGGGTCCCGGTCCAGCAGGTCGGCGTGTGTGCCGGCGGCGGCGACCCGCCCCGCGACCAGGTGCGCGACCTCGTCGGCCCGGCCCAGCAGCAGCGGCGAGGTGGTGAGCACGACGGTCGTCCGCCCGGCCCGCGCCTGGTGCAGCCGCGCGGCGATCCGGGCCTCGGTGTGCGCGTCCACCGCCGAGGTGGGCTCCACCAGGATCAGCACCTCGGGCTCGGCGAGCAGCGCCCGGGCCAGCCGGACCCGTTGCCGCTGGCCGCCGGAGAGGGAACGGGCCCGGGTGTCCAGCGGGGTGTCGAGGCCGCCGGGCAGGGCGTCGACGACGTCCTCTGCCGAGGCGGCGTGCAGGGCGGCGCCGATCCGCTCGGGGCCAGCGTCGGGCCGTGCCCCGCGCAGCACCTCGCGCAGCGTCCCGGCGAACAGGTAGGCGTCGTGGTCGGCGACCAGGATGCGGGCGCGCACCTGGTCGAGTCCGACGCCGGTCAGCGGCACGCCGCCCCAGGTGGCGTCGCTGACGGTGTACCGGCCGAGCCGGTCGGCCAGCGCCAGGGCGTCGGCCGGGTCGGCGGCGGCCACCGCGGTGAGGCGGCCGGCCCGGACGGTCAGCCCGCTCGCCGGGTCGTGCAGGTCGGCGGGGCCGTCCGGGGCGGCGACCGGGGCGGCGAGCCCGGCCGGCTGCCGGCTGCCGGGAACCGTCGCCGCGCCGACGCGGGCCGGCCCGTTGCGCGGCCCGCCGACGTCGTCCGGCGTGACGGCGAGCAGGGCGACGATCCGGCGGGCCGCGACCCGGCCCCGGATCAGCTGGTGGCCGCCCTCCAGCAGGAACCACACCGGTACGACGAGCGTCGCGACGTAGCCGTAGACGGCGACCAGCTCGCCGACGCTGATGTCGCCGGTGACCGCCATCCGGGCCGACAGCCACACCACCGTCGCGAGGAACAGCCCGGGGACGGCCACCGTCGCCGCGTCGATCCAGCTGTTCACGCTGCCCACCCGGTAGCCCTCGGCGAGCAGGTCGCGGGAGCGGGCCGCGTAACGGCGGGCGAACAGGCCCCGACCGCCCACCCCGGCGAGCACCCGCAGCCCGGCCACGATGTCGCCCGATCGGGCGGTCAGCTCACCCTGCTGCTGCCGGTAGACCGACTCCGCCCGCTCCAGCCGGCGCAGCAGGGGGGCGACGACGAGACCGACCGAGGGCACCCCCGCCAGTACGCAGAGCGCCAGCAGCGGCGAGATCGACCAGAGCACGGCGGCGACGACGAGGTAGGCGACCACCGCGCCGACGCCGGGCCCGGTCACGGTCATCACCTGCGCCACCCGGTCGACGTCGGTGCCCCCGACCGTGGCCACCTCACCCGCCGCGGCCCGGCGCGGCAGCACGGCGCCGACCCGGGACAGCTGGCGGAGCACCACGGCGGCCGACCGGGCCTTCGCGTCCTCCCGGATGAAGGTCATCGTGCGGTGCCGCATGGTGCCCAGGTAGGACAGCGCCACGCCGGCGACGACGATCGCCGCCACCCAGAGGGCCAGGGCCCGGGTGTCGCCGGTGCGCAGCCCGTCGTCCACGGCGCGGGAGATCAGGTAGGGCCGCACCGACAGGGCGGTCATCCAGGCGGTGCCGAGCAGGCTGCCGCGCAGCACCCGCCACGGCTGGCAGCGGACCAGCCACCACAGGAAGCGCAGCGGCCCCCGGACGTCGGGAGTGCCGGGGTCGGGATGGGGGATCCGTGGTGGCACCGGCTCACGCTACCGAGCCGGGCAGCGGCGCACCGCCCCGTTTCCGCCGGTCGGGTCGCCTCCTCCCACCGCGGCCGTACCGGTCCGGCCGGGGGGCGCGGCGGCGGTCGGCGGGTCGAGTGTCGCAGGGGCGAGGCAGAATCGCATCCGTGCTGGTTGCGGTGGTCTCGGACGAGCGGGGCGGGGGAGCGTTGCAATCCCTCGACGCCGCCGGGCACCCGGCCGGTCCGGTGCGGCCGGTGGCCGACCTGGCCGCGGCCGTCGCGGCCCGCGAGGCGGCGGAGCGCCCGCGCTGGGTGTGGGCCTGCGGCGCGACGCTCTACCCGGCGCTGCTGCGTGCCGGGGTGCGGGTCGAGCGCTGCCACGACGTGGAGCTGACCGAGGCGCTGCTGCTCGGCCACGCCGGCCGGTGGGGCGAGCCCCGCTCGCTCGCGGCGGCCTGGGCCCGGCTGACCGGCGCGCCGGTGCCCCCCGACCCGCCGCCCCGTCCGGCGGCCCCGCCCGGCCACGGGCAGGGCGCGCTCTTCGACGCCCCGCCCGGTCCGCCGGGCCCCGGCGTCGAGGCCCTCACCCGGGTGTACGCCGACCAGCTCGCCCGGGTCGCCGCGACCGAGCACCCCGGCCGGTTCCGGCTGCTGGTCGCCGCCGAGTCGGCCGGCGCGCTGATCGCGGTGGAGATGGGTGCCGCCGGGCTGCCCTGGCGGGCCGACGTGCACGACGAGATCCTCGCCGAGCTGCTCGGCGAGCCGTCGCCGGTGGGCGGCCCGCCCCGCCGGCTGGCCGAGCTGGCCGCGCGGATCGCCGACGCGTTCGGCGTACGCCAGCTGCACGCCGACTCCCCGGCAGAGCTGTTGCGGGCGTTCGCCCGGGCCGGCGTGGAGCTGCCCAACACCCGGGCCTGGGTGCTGCGCGGGGTGGACCACCCGGCCGTTCCTCTGGTCTTGGAATACAAGGAGCTCTACCGGATCTGGACGGCGCACGGCTGGGCCTGGCGCGACGCCTGGGTGCGCGACGGCCGGTTCCAGCCGGAGTACGTCCCGGGCGGGGTGGTCTCCGGCCGGTGGGCGACCCGGGGCGGCGGCGCGTTGCAGATCCCCAAGGTGATCCGGCGGGCGGTGGTGGCCGACTCGGGCTGGCGGTTCGTGGTCGCCGACGCCGGCCAGCTGGAGCCGAGGGTGCTCGCCGCCGTCTCCGGCGACGCCCGCCTCGCCGCCGCCGGTGGCGCCGGTGACCTCTACGCCGCCCTCGCCCAGGACGCCTTCGGCGGCGACCGGCCCCGGGCCAAGGTGGCGCTGCTCGGCGCGATGTACGGGCAGACCGGCGGTGCCGCGCTGCCGGCGCTGGCGGTGCTGCGGCGCAACTACCCGACCGCGTTCGGCTACGTGGAGGCGGCGGCCCGCACGGGCGAGGCCGGCGGGCTGGTCCGTTCCTGGCTGGGGCGCACCTGCCCGCCCGGCACGGCCGGGTTCGCCGACGCCGACGCCGGCGTCGACCCCGAGGGCGCCGACGACCCGCGGTCGCCGCGGGCGCGGGCGGCCCGTTCCCGGGGGCGCTTCACCCGCAACTTCGTCATCCAGGCCACGGCCGCCGAGTGGGCCTCGACGCTGCTCGCGACGCTGCGTGCCGAGCTGGCCGGGACGGGCGCCGAGCTGGTCTTCTTCCAGCACGACGAGGTCGTCGTGCACTGCCCGGCGGAGCGGGCCGGGGCGGTCGCCGAGGCGGTGGAGCGCTGCGGGGAGCGGGCCGCCGCGCTGCTCTTCGGCGACACCCCGGTCCGCTTCCCGCTGGACTTGTCCGTCGTCGACTGCTATGCCGACGCGGCGTGAGGCGACCGCCCGGGGTCAGGAGACGCCGGATCCCGGGTTGGCGGCGTCCCACGCGTGCCGCGACCGGGCGATCGCGTCCTTGTGCGCCAGCGACCAGTCGGCCAGCTGCTGGACCAGGTGGGTGAGGCTGCGGCCGCGCTCGGTCAGCTCGTAGGTCACGGTCACCGGGACGGTCGGGTACGCGGTGCGCAGCACCAGGCCGTCGCGCTCCAGGCGGCGCAGGGTCAGGGTCAGCATCCGCTGTGAGATGCCGTGGATGGCCCGTTGCAGCTCCCGGAATCGCCGGGCGCCGGAGGAGAGCTCGACGATCGCGAGCACCGACCACTTGTCGCCGATGCGGTCGAGCACGTCGCGGATGCCGCAGTCCGGGTGTTCCGGCAGGCCGCAGGGCGCCAGCGCGCCGGTTACCGCCGTGTGCCCTGCTGACATCGAAGTGCCTCCTTGTGGCCGCCGCCGTGGTTCCTGACGATGAGGCTAGTTCCGATTCAGTACCACCGAAAGGTTCGCCTCATGCTGCTGGTCACCGGTGCCTCCGGGCACCTGGGCTCCCTCATCCACGCCGGGCTCACCGAGCGGGGCCTGGCCCCGCTCGCCGGCAGCCGCACCCCGGGCCGCTTCGGCGACGCCGGGCGGCCCGTGGACTTCGACGATCCGGCGGGGCCGGACCTGGCGGGCGTACGCGTGCTGGTGCTGGTCTCCGCCGGGTGCGGCGAGGACGACGTCGTGCTGGCCCGCCACGAACGGGTCGTCGCGGCGGCGGAGCGGCACGGGGTGCGGCACGTGGTGTACACGAGCCTGGTCGGCGCCGGCGACCACCTGGCCTTCGCGCTCGCGCACCGGTGGACGGAGCGTCGACTGCGGGAGAGCCGGCTGGACTGGACGATCCTGCGCAACGGCCTCTACGCCGAGCTGTTCGGTCAGCTGGCCGCCCCGGTCGGCGGCGCGGTCACGGCCCCCTTCGGCGCGGGCGCGCTGGCCGCGGTGGCCCGGCATGATCTGGCGGACGCCGCCGTGCGGGTCGCCGCGGACCCCGCCGCCCACCGTGGCCGCACGTACGAGCTGACCGGCCCGGTCGCGCTCACGGCGGCCGGTCTCGCCGCCAGGCTGGGGGTGCCCTACCGCCCGGCCCCCCTGGGCGAGCGGCGGGCCACGCTGGCGGGGCCGGGCCTGCTGCCCTTCCAGCCGGCCATGCTCCTGTCGATCTACTCGGCCACGGCGGCCGGCTTCCTCGCCGGGACCCACGGCGACCTGGCGCGTCTGCTGGCGCGTGCACCGCGCGACCCGATGCCGGTCGCGCTGGCCGCCGCCGGGGCGTCTTCCTGAGCGCGGGCACAGCCCACCGCGGGCGGTCCGGCGGAGGCCCACGCCGGTAACAGTTGCACTATTTTCCCTTTTCGCCCCGCTACCCGGCCCGCCTTGTCCTCGTTGCTCCCGATGTCCGTACGACGGAACGGGCCGTGCCCTCGCGCACCGGCCCGCTCCACGGTGGAGGGGGCCCAGCTGAACCGGATCGCAGGAATGATCATCGCCGCGGGCGGGGGGCGTCGCATCGGTGCCCCGGAGGCGCTGCTGCACCAGGGGGAGAAGCCCCTGGTGGACCAGATGATCGACACGATGACCGAGGCGGGCTGCGAGCGGATCGTGGTCGTGCTCGGCGCCGCGGCAGACCAGGTCCGCGAGGCGGCCGACCTGAGCCGGGTCACGGTGGTGATCAACCGGGCGTGGGGCACCGGCGTCGGCTCGTCCATCCGCGCCGGCCTGGCCGCGCTCGACGACGAGGGCATCGAGGCGGTCGTGGTGCTGCCGGTCGACATGCCCGGCCTGACCGCCGCCGCCGTACGCCGGGTGACCGCGCTGCCGTACCCCGACGTGCTGGTCTGCGCGACCTACGGCGGGTTGCGCGGCTACCCGATGCTGTTCGGGCGCCGGCACTGGTCCGGCATCGCCACCCTGGCCAGCGCGGACGTCGGCGCCCGCCCCTACCTGCTCGCGCACAAGGACCAGATCGTCGACATCGCCTGCGACTCGGTGGCCGACGGCAGCCGGGTCGACACCCCGGAACTGATGGCGCTCTACGGGCTGACGGTGCCGCCCCAGCGCGTCGGCGTCTGACCGGCGGGCCCCTGCCGGGCCGGGTATCGGACTATCCTGCGCCGATGACCGACGCAGACCTGACGCCGTACCTGGCCGCGGCCGCGGCGAACCTGACCCACAACGCGCCGCTCGGCGAGGAGCGGGCGGCGGACCTGATCCGGCGGCTCGCCCCCGCCGGGGCGGGCTGGCGGTCCCTGGACCTGGGCTGCGGCAACGGCGAGCTGCTCCTGCGGCTGTGCGCGACCCACGGCATCCCTGGCGACGGGGTGGAGCGGGACGCCGACGTCGCCGCGCGGGCTCAGCTGCGCGCGACCGAGCTGGGGGTCGCCAGCCGGGTCACGTTCCACCGCGCGGACGCCGCCACCTGGGACCGGCCCGCGGAGCTCGTCGTCAACATCGGGGCCGGCCACGTCTGGGGCGACACCGGGCAGGCCCTCGCCGCGTTGCACCGGCTCACCGCGCCCGGCGGCCGGCTGCTGTTCGCCGGCGGCTTCTACCGGGCCAGCCCCGGCGACCAGGTTCGCGAGACGTTCGGTGACCTCCCCGACCTGGCTTCCCTGGCCCGGCTCACCGTGGACGCCGGTTTCCGGCCGCTGCACGTCGCCGCCTCCACCCTCGCCGAGTGGGACGACTTCGAGTCCGACTGGCGGGCGGGCGTCGAACGCCTCGGCACGCCGGAGGCGCGCGCGTTCTGTGACCGCCGGCGCGACGAGTACCTCGACGGCTACCGCGACGTCCTCGGCTTCGGCTGGCTGGTGCTGACCCCCGCCTGATCGCCACCTCCGCCCGCAACTCCTGCACCGCGTCCCGGGCGCCCCGCTCGACAGCTCCCCGCCGGGGGCCGGGACCACGTGCCGAGGCGCCGGGCGCGACGGGGTGACCGCCTGCTGGGCCGGTGGCCGGCGGCGCCCCCACGCCGGGCCCTTCCTCCGCTAGCGTCGGCACGGCGGTATCCGTCGCCGGTGGGGAGTCGCCGGCCGGTCGGGCCCGCCAACAACGGGGGAGGTGCGGCGATGATCGGCACGTTGGCCCGGCACGCCGCCGGGGCGGTTGCCGCCCGACCGGTGTGCGTCGAAGAAGGACCGGTCGGCTACCTGGCACCGCCCGCGGTGGGCCTGGTCACCGACGCCGGCCACTGTGGGGTGCCGGCCGGGCCGTCGATGGTGCCGGGCGCCGGGCCGCCGGGCGCCGTTAAGGTGCCGCAGGGGTCCCCGGTGGACCGCGCGCAGCGGCCCTGACGCCCGTGTCCGCGTCCCGCCCGCCGGTGGACCTGGTCTCCGCCGGGACACCCGCCGAGCCGCTCACCCACAACACCCTCAACGGGGTGACCGGAGGCGTCTGGCGCACCCGCCGGGACGGGCGGGCGGCCGTGCTGAAGCTCGTCACCCCGCCCGGTCGCCCCGGGCCGGCGCACTGGGCCGGCAGCGACGAGCCCGGGCACTGGAACTACTGGCGTCGCGAGGTCGAGGCGTACCGCAGCGGCCTGGCCACCGCCGCGTACGCCGACGCGGGGCTGGCCGCGCCGGCACCGCTGGCGGTCGACGACCGGCCGGACGGCTCCGTGGCGCTGTGGCTGGCGGAGGCGGCCGGTAGGCCGGGCATCGCCTGCACGCCTGGTGATCTCGGCGAGACGGCGCTCCGGCTCGGCGCGGGGCACGCCCGCTGGCTCGGCGACCCGGAGGCGGGCGGGCTGTCGCCCGGCCGTCGCCCGCCCGGCTGGCTTTCTCGCGACTGGCTGCGCGACTACACGCTCAGCCGGCCGGTGCGCGAGCCGGTGCCGTGGGAGCACCCGGTCGCCGTGGCCGCCTGGCCGCGCCCCCTGCGCGACGGGTTGCGGACGCTCTGGGACCGGCGGCACGACGTGCTCGCCGCCACCGACCGGCTGCCGCGTACGCTCTGCCACCACGACTGCTGGCCCATGAACCTGGTATTCGCCGCCGACGGCCCGGTGCTGCTGGACTGGTCGGGCGTCGGCCCGGGCCCGGTCGGCGAGGACGCGGCGAACCTGGTGCTGGACACCTTCCTCGACGGGCTGGTCGACGTCGCGCTGCTCGACGAGGTCTCCGCCACCGTGCTCGACCGCTACACCGAGGGGCTGCGCGGCGCCGTCGCGCCGGAGGCGGTGGCCCGGGCGGTACGGCTCACCGGCGCGGCCAAGTACTTCTGGCTGGCGCCGATGATGCTCGGCCGGCTCGGGCGGTCCGCCGTCAGCCAGACCTACGACGCCCGCGACGAGGCGGCGGTGGTGGCCGGCCGCCGACCGGTGCTGGAGCTGCTGGCCCGCTGGGCCGCCGGGGTGTGGGACTGACCGGTGGGGGAGCGCCGTCAGACGTCGATGTTGAAGCGTTGCAGCACCGACGGGGCCACCAGCCCGGCCGCCGCGAGCACCGAGATCGCGGTCAGCACGGCCCGGACGACCACCACCTCGGTCTTGCCGCCGGCGCGCAGCGCGAACCTGTTCGGCAGCCCGATCGGCGTCCACATCCGACGCTTGATCGGGATGGGCCAGAGGATCGGCACCCCGGCCCGGGTGATCATGTCGCCGAGGATGTGCACGAAGCAGCCGACGCCGACGGCGGTGCCGATCAGCGGGTAGCCCCGGCCGCCGGGCAGGTTGGCGAAGGTGTACCAGGCCGCGGCGGCCGACGCGAGGGTCACGATCACCCAGCCGGCCCGCTCCGCCCACTTGTCGAACAGGCCGCGCAGCGCCAGCCCGAACATGAAGAACAGGATGCCGATGACGGCCCACTTGCCGTACGCGGCGCAGAGGCTGGTGGTGCCCCAGCCGACCAGCAGGGTGAACGGGATCGTGTGGGTCAGCGTCCGGTGACCGTTGTTGCGCCGTGGGTCCTTGCTGAGCTTCGTGGCGTAGTAGACGCCGAGCGAGACCTTCTCCATCACCTCGGCGATGAAGAGCGAGAAGACGCCGAAGGTGCGGGCGACGGTCGCCCCGCCCTGGTTGCGGGTCACCTTGCCGGAGAGGTCAAGATCGGGGAAGAGTGCCCCGCCCGCGCAGACGGCGGTGCCGACGGCGAGTTCCAGCGGCGTCTGGTGGTAGTCGGCGAAGTGCTCCAGCGCCCAGGAGCCGGCCAGCCACACCGCCGCGCCGGACAGCGCGTGGGACGGTCCCATCATGTCGGCTCACCCTCCCCAGGGATCTTGAGCGCCAAACTACGCCACTGTAGTTCGTCGTCGCGGCGCAGGGGCACCGCCCGCGCGCTCCATCGCGGACGGTGACGGGAGGGGGTGGGCCGGCTCTGCCGCCCGGCAGGAAGTATGCCCGGACGGGCGGCCGGCGGGACCCGGACTGTCGGCCACCGGACGGCGGGAGGCGGCGGCGCGCCCGCTCAGCAGACGGCGCCGCCGACCGCGAGGAGGTTCCCCTCCGGGATGGTGATCTTCTGCCGGGCCTCGCCGAGCCGGGCGGCGGCGCGTCGGGCCTGCGTCGGGCCGTGCTCCCGGCAGGCCGCCGCGTACGTGCCGGCGGTCCGCGCGGCGATGGTCGCCCAGCCGTACCGCCGGCCGACCATCGTCCGCGCCCGCCGGGCGACCCGCCGGGCGAAGACCTCGTCGCCGAGGAGCTGGTCGACCGCCGCGCCGAGGGCGTCCGGATCGCCGTGCGGGAAGGTCACCCCGGTCACGCCCGGCTCGACGATCTCGGCGAGGCCGCCGATGCGGGCCACGGCCAGCGGCGCGCCGGCCGCGGCGGCCTCCAGGGCCACCATCCCGAACGGCTCGTAGAGGCTGGGCACCACCGTCGCGTCGGTGGCGCCCAGCAGCGCCGGGAGCTGGGTCGAGTCCATGAAGCCGGCGAAGCGTACGGTCTGCCCGAGCGTGAGGCGGCGGGCCTCCTCCTCCAGCTCCGCCCGGTAGGGGCCGTCGCCGGCGATCACCACCCGCAGCCCCGGGTGCCGGTCGCGCAGGTACGGCACGGCGTGCACGAGGTGCTGCACGCCCTTCTCGTAGACCAGCCGGCCGGCGTACCCGACGAGCGGGCCGTCGCCGGCGAAGCGGGCCCGGGCGGCGGTGACCGCCCCCGGTCGGGCCCGCCAGGCCCGGTCGTCCACCCCGTTGGGCACCACGTCGATCTGCCCGGCCGGCACGTCGAAGAGCGTGGTGACCTGGTCCTTCATGTAGCCCGAGCAGGCGATCACCCGGGCCGAGGCGTTGCTCAGCCAGTGCTCGACGCCGTGGATGGTGCGGTTCATCTCCTCCGGCAGCCAGCCCTGGTGCCG